>CAMWKX010000018.1 GCA_947174955.1 uncultured Clostridia bacterium
CGCTATCAGCGAGGCTCAGGCTAAGGCGAACGTCAACGGCAATATGGAAATCAGCGGCTCGCGCACGGCGGTTATCCCCTTCGACGGCGGCGAAGTGCTGTGCTACGAGTTTACGGGTAAGCTGGACGGCAACGAATACTACGTTTACGTTGACGCGGCTACCGGCGAAGAAATAGAAGTTTTAACCGTTATCGGAACAAAACAAGGCAGAGCCTTGATGTGATAGTTTAAGTTATAGAAAAACAGCCGCGCGGCAGATAATGCCGCGCGGCTTTGAGTTTGTTTTAAATTGTATGCGGTTTAGGAGCGGCCGACAATCTGCTTAGCCCAGGTAGTGATTTCCACGGGCACGCCGTCGGACATATTGGCAACGCAGATATTGATGAACTCGAAATTTTCGTGTTTCTGTACGTTCA
Organism: uncultured Clostridia bacterium; assembly: GCA_947174955.1. Classification (GTDB taxonomy): domain Bacteria; phylum Bacillota; class Clostridia; order Christensenellales; family Borkfalkiaceae; genus Coproplasma. Next base: position 417 of record CAMWKX010000018.1, read on the forward strand.
TATAAATTGCGCCCTGATACGTGAGGTTGTTGGGCTCGTCGGCGAACAGTTCGGTTTCGTACAAATCGCCTAAAAACAGCTCTGCCTTGTCGACGGGCTGATTATATTTCTTCTTGAAGCAATTGGTATATCCCTGCCCCTTTAACTTCTCCTGAATGTGCTTTTTATCGCCGGTAGATACAATTTCGGTAAGCTGAGTAATAGTCATTATTAATCCGTCCTCTCAATCAATCGTTTATTTATACGTTTTCAACGCTCGTATATTAACATTATACCACATTTTTTTCAGATAGCAAGCATCTTCGGAAAAAATCTTTTATTCTGCCGCCGCAGTAAAAAAGCTGCCCTTAAAAAGGACAGCTTTTTTGTTTTGTTGCTTTGTTATTACCAGTCAAGCATTTTAACAACAACGTTGTGTAAAGTGCCGCCGTTCGAAGCGATAATCACGGTGTCGTTGCCTGTGCAAGTAATAGTTACCGTATAATTCGTATCCTGACCGTCCGCATAGATATCGACGTTCTGAATATCGTCACCGAGGTCGGCATCATAACAGGAGATAACCAAAGTCTGACCGGCAGTAGTGCCATCGATTTGTAAAATTATTCCGTTTTCGTCCAGATCGCCTACGGTAACCTCTTCCGAACCCCACTGTCCATACGTGGGAGCCGTAGCCGTAACCGTACGCGTGGGCTTAGGTACGTATTTTTCTACCGTGATGGTATAGTCTCCGGGACCCTGACCGGGGAAGAAGCAGATATCCGCAAAGCCGTTTTCGTCGGTCGTGTATTCCATAGTTCCGTTGGCGTTGTTGCTAAGATCATACTCGCCGTTAATCATTGCGTAAAGCGTAGCGTCGGGACCGACGGTTACGGTATATTTCGCATTGGGGTTGCCGACTATCGTGTAGTAAATATAGTCGGGATATACGTTAACCGTCTTTTCGCCTACATTCAACGTATCGAAATTGGGTCTGGGAGCATCGCCTATCTTTGTAACAGTGACAGTTAAATTACTGGGTACATCGCCGGGCCACATACAAATGTCTGCAAAACCGTTTTCGTCGGTTGTGTATCTCAGAGTATAACCGCTGTTGCTATAATCAGGCTCGCCGCCTTTTAATGCGTAGAACGTACTGCTATAGGTGCTTCCGGTGGACGTTACTTCGTAAATAGTATAGGGCTCGCCGACGATCGTGAAGTAATAATTATCGTAGGACGAAACGGATACGGGATTATCACCTACTTCCAACGCGTCGTAGTTGGGGGTGACCACACCCGCTATCTTTTCGGTAATCGTAACCGTGACGGCGCCTTCGCCGTAGCTGAACGAGCTGATATCAAGAGCTACGCTTTCGCCGGAAATTTCAAGCGTTGCGGGGAAGCTGTAAGTTATGCCATTGTAAACTACGTTGCCGCCCATAAAACCGGAAGTTACTGCCTTGACGGTGTAAGTCTTGCCTTCCTCGCCTTCGAACGTGTATATCTCGTTCCAGAAAGGACCGGTGAACGAAATGCTGTTTTCGCCGGCAATAAGCTCGTGTGAGCCGATTACGGTTATCTCGATCGAAGCGGAGTACTTGCCGTTGGTCGTGGTTGCGGTTATGGTTACCGTACCCTTTCCTACGCCCGTTACAACACCGTTGTCGTCAACGGTTGCGACGCTTGCGTCCGAACTCGTCCAGTTAAGACCTCTCTGCGTGGTGTTTTCGGGAGTGAATACGGGGGTGAGTGTAAGCGTATCGTCCACCCTTAAAGTTGCCGTTTCGTCTTCGAAGTCTACGCCTCCGACGTAAACCATCTCAAAAGCTTCAACCAGCTCGATCGAGTAGGTTGCGCCCGTCGCCATAATGTTCCAGATCTTGACGTAGTCGCCTACGTACAACTCAAAGGTGCCGTCGAGCCTGGACAATTGCCTGATTTCCTCGCCGTTTTCGTCTTCCGCATAAGCCGCGCCGTTTACGGAAATGAACGTGTACGTGTTATTTGACGTAATTCTGTATATACCGCTGACGTTGGCAACCAACTTATCTGCCTGGCTCTCCGCTTTGGCAAGGATTATGCTGTCAGTGCAGACGAGCGCGTTTTCGAAGCCGCCGATGAGCACGCTGACTCTTTCGCCGCTGAATCCGCTTTCGTAAGTAAGATACAGTTTGTAAGCGCTCGAAAGCTTTAAGCCGTAATTGTAAGGCAGCTGTTGACCCTGTACGAAGTCGCCAACCGCGCCGCTTACGTATTCGCAGGTAAACGTGCGGGTGGTTTCATCGTAGCTGTAAGAAATTACCGTCGTTTCGGTTGCGTCGTCATAGCCCTTGACTATGGTAGCCGTACCGCTGAGCGCGCCGCCTTCCGTGGGAGAAAGCGTTACCTGGTAGCCCTTGTCTGCGTTGCCGAACTCGCCGTCGAGCATTTCGGTTACGTTGGGAGCTTCCTTTACGGTTACGTTGAACGAAGTCGGCAGACCTAACTGGGGCGAAAGAGTTACGGTATAATCGCCGAGCTCCTGCGCGCTGAACGTGTAGAGCGCAAGTCCGTCTACCGCCGTCATATTGAGGCACGTGCCGGTTACGTCTTCTCCGTCCTTGGTTACGCTTACCGAGTACTTGCCGTTTTCGTATGCGGGGTGACCTACCACGCCTCTGAATACCACTTCCTGACCCTGATATACGTCGGTCTTGGTGATAGTTCTGTTCCAGCTTTCCTTATCGGTCAGGTCGTTGTATTCGCGAACCTCTGTATAGAGAGGATTGGGAGCTATTGCGTTGACTATAAGGTGCAGTCTGAGCTCTGTCTTCTCGGTTCTGATAAAGAGCGTCCATTCGCCTGCGAGAAGGCTCTTGATGGATATCGAGTAATCGTCTTCCTTTTCGTTCTCCAACTTGCCGTCGCCGTTGAAGCCCGAATAGAAGAAGTATCCTATTTCGCCGTCGGTGAGGTTTGTGGTGCCCGTGCCTTCTATTATGTTGCCGTCCTCGTCTACGAGAGTAACGGTAAACGTGTCGAAGTAAGGGTTATAAGTCGTGGGAAGCACGCTGTCTCTGGGAATGGTAAGTATGAGGCTTTCATTCGCGTTGATTATGATTTCCTGGTCCTCTTCAACGGGGGTTTCGCCGCGTACTATGTCGTAGGAGCTGATTATGAAATCTTCGTACTTATAAGGGTTGGTGGGAAGCGACGCGCCTTCTTCGAGCTTGGAGGTCTGCTTAACGATAAACGTTTCGGAGTTAGCCCAATCTTCTTCTCTGCCGGAGACTACGCGGTACGTGCCGTCGGGAAGCTGTTCGAATATTTTGTCGTACGCTACTCTCATACGGGGAGTGCCGTCCGTGTCAATGTAAGCGTTTGCATTTTCGAGATAATCGCCGTTAACTACGGGATAAGTATATTCGGCGCCGACTTCCTGGTCGGGATCTTCGCTTTCGACCTGGTCCACTCTGCTGACAAGCAACTTGCCGTCATAGTAGTAATGACCTTCTTCGTCCTGCGTCAGGAGAGGATCGCTTAAAGGTATTCTGTTGTCTGCCGCGCTTTCGCGAATGGCGTAAGTTTTAACGTTTAAGGTCGCGTCGGAAACGATGAAGTTGTCGTCGAACGAGAACTCTACTTCGATTACGTCGAAGTACTTGCCCGCCATATAGCCGTAGCTGAAAGAGTAAACCTGTTTGTCGTTTACCGTCTTGACCTGCGAAACGAAGTCCTTGTTTACGTTGTTTTTGCCTATGGTGTACAGATAGTTGATGAACGTGCCGAGACCGTTGTACGTAACGCCGTTGGTCATAAACGTGAAGCCGTAGCCGTAGCCGTTAAGACTTTCCTTCGTGGCGGTAGTGTCTTTCTCGACAAGTTCGAACTCTACGCGCTCGCCTACCCATCTCTTCATTACCGCAAACAGCGTGTCGTCGTCGTTGAGCGAGTAATAATAATTGATTTTTTCGGAACCGTCGTAAATATGTACGTAATTGGTGCCCAGCTCGTATTTTATTTCGCGGCTGGACGGCTTCTTGACGAGTTCGTCCGAGTTCTCATCTGCGTGACCGACTATAATGTTTTCGCGCCTAGCCGTCGAGGTTATAACCTGCTTCTGCGTGTCGAGAGCAACCTGTACGGCGTCTTCGATTGTTTCGATATTGTAAGTCTTGAACGTGATGTCGCCCATAGCGTGGGGAACGGTGCAGTTATAAAGACCTTTCTCTTCGTCGTACTCGTAGCCCGCCTGAGTTGCAGAAAGCTCGGGAAGCTCGACTACGATATTGTGCGCGCTGTCGCCCTCGCAGTATTTAACCGCCGTACCCGTGGAGGTTTCGGAGGGATATAAGCTTATGAACCACTGCGTGTATCTGTGTCCGGGCGAAGGAATGGTTTCGGTCGCTTCGTCGCCGCATACCGTGCAGGTGTGCGTTCTCGAACCGTCGGCTTCGCAGGTAGCTTCCTGGGTTACGTCCCAGTCGCCGTAGCGGTGCGATCCGGCAGGGAATTGCTTCTCTTCCACCTCTTCGCAACCCTCGTTCTGGCAGTGGCGGCTTCTTGTGGTTTCGTCGGTGCACGACGCCGTTTCGCCTACGATAGCCCACTCCGTCCAGTCGTGACCGGTTGCGGGAATAACCTCGGTATACGTTTCTTCGCATACCGTACAGGTAATAGTCTTAACGCCGTCCTCGGTGCAGGTTGCCGTCTTGGTTACCGTGCTCTCGCCCGCGGTGTGTCCGCTTGCGGGAATTACCGCGGTGTACTCTTCGCCGCACGTTTCGCACGTGCCCGTCTCTTCGCCGTCCTCGGTACAGGTAGGCTGCTGGGTTATCGTCTTGTTCTCTCCGCCGTTATGCCCGGTTGCGGGAATAGCTTCGGTGGTGACGTAGTCGCACGTGCCGCACTTGATCTGCTTATAGCCGTCTTCGGTGCAGGTGGCTTCTTCGACTACCGTTACGTCTACCCAATCGCCGTGAGCGGCAGCGTCAGTGTTCGCGGTGCACTTTTCGTTGGTGCACTTGTGGAAATGCTGTTCGTCGTCGTTATCCCACGCTTTTGACCAGTTGTGCTGTACCATTGCGATGGGCTCTTTTTTGTCGTAGCCGCATACCGTGCAGGTGGTAGTCTGCTCGCCGAACGAATAACAGGTGGGCGCCTTGGTCTGTCTGGGCGTGCCCCATTTGTGTCCTTCGGTGCCCTGCGTTTCCGTACAGCCGTCCTCCAAGCACTTGTGCCAGTGATTGGTCTCGTCGCTGCCCCAGTTTGCGTCGGTGAAGAGGTGTTTTGCGTCACCCGCACCGTTTGCGCAAGCCGTCATTCCCAACGACAGCGCCGAAGCGCTCGTCATTGTGAGCAACGCCAGAAGCAACTTCCTTTTGGTGATTTTACTCATAAATACATAACTCCTTATGGAAAATTTAGCGAAGATTTTGCGTATGTGGTAGAGTACCACATACGGGATAGGGGCGCGCCCCTATAAAAAATATTTATCCGTTCACTCGTCCGCGTTAAGGCGCGGCGTCGTTATTACCCTTATTTTATCATATGTGACTGCCGCAGGCAAGTAACAGGCGTGCGCCGCAGTATTAGATTTTGTGAACGCAACTATAACTCTAATTTATAATGCAAGTATAATATCATAATATCATTTACCGTCCCGTCCGTCAAGCAAAATGCCGCCCAATATGAATTTTAAATGAATATTTTAATATTTTTTATGAATAAAAACAAAAAATATGCACGTGTAAATGATAAAACGTGCATATTTTTTACGTTGTGCATAATTTAGCTTAAATGTAATAGCCGCAGAAGTACAGCCACTGGTCGTCGTCGGAGGAGTTGTAACCCGCGTGTTCCGCAGAGCCGAGCCCGTCGAAGAACAGATGCCTATCGGCACTGTAAGCTTTTAAGAAGGCGCGCAATTCTTCGTTTACCGCGCACATCTTTCCGTTGACTACGGTGTCGGCATAGCCTTTCATATCCTTGTACTTGCGTAACTTTTCGGGTACGTTCGACGCCGCGCCGTATTTTTTGACCAGCCCGTCCCAGCCCATTATGAACAGGGTGTAATCGTAAAGTCCCACTTTAAGGTTGTCGGACACGACGATCGTTCCGCCGGGACCCTGCTGCTCCTGAACGTTGACGAACGTGGACAGGTCGGCGTAGACTATGGAGTTCGTCAGAATTTCGCCGTTCTTGTAGTGGAAATAGCCGTCGTCGCCCAATGCGAACTTGGAGCCGTCGAGCAGGTGGTTGACGTTTCCGCTCTCCCTGCCGCACTTGATCCAGCTGCCCGAAGCGGCGGGCGACATATTCAGGTTGCCGTCTTTATCGTAAAGCTGTTCGGGTATCACCATCTCGTACACGGGGTCGCGCGAATAGGACGACGCGTAGCTTATGGTAAAGTAAACCGTTACGGGATAGTCCACGCGGCTGTCGCACCTCACAGTGAAGTTGATGCAGTCGCCGTCGATATCGCCCGTGTATTTGAAGTTTCTCGTATACGCCGCGGAGACTCCGCCGTCCTTGCACACTTCGAAGGGCGTCGCGGGCGCCCAACCCGCCGTGTTCTGTCCGTAGTATTCGAGTCTGGGGTTGACCTCGTTTGTAAACGTGTCCATTATCGATTCGAATATATACGAGCCGTTGCTCTTGGGAAGGAACGTGCAGTAAACGCTCTGCCCCGCCTCGGTGAAATCTACGGCGTAAGTGCCCGTTTCCGAGAATTTGCATGCGCCGTTTCCCCAGCCCGTGCCCGCGCCGAAATAGTGCATAAGAGGCAACAGTTCTATGGTAATGTCTTTCTTTCTGTTCGTGGCGTAGTTGACGTTGGGATTATACGTATATCCTTTCGGAAGCTCCGACAGCGTGACCTGATAGTCGCCGTCAAGTCCGTATGCGGAGGCAACTCCGTTCTCGAAATCCGCGGTGACAAGGCTCGTGCCGTTGTACCATTGCGCGCTCAGCGTATCTTTGGGAATGTAATCCTCGCCGTCGGCGACAAGCTTTACCGTGAAAGGCGTGCCGTTACCTTCGGGCTTGCCCTGCGTCGGAGAGCCGCTGCCCGAGCCTTCCGGAACGAAGGACGACACGCAGCCCGTAAAGCACAGACAGCAGACGAGGGAAAAAATCAGCGTTAAGAATTTTTTCATTTTTTGCCCTCCTTCTTTTTGCGGCTCGCCTTTTCGAACAGGCTTACGATGTCCTTCCATTTCAGCTTACGTATGGCAATATCCGCCACGTACAGAACTACGGTGACCGCAAGCAGCGGCATCGTAAGTTTTATCGTAAACGTTGCCACGTCCGTCGGGTCGCTGACGATTTCGAGTTTTCCGTCCTCGCTGACCGTGCCGTTATAGCCCAGCATTTTGTAAAGTACCGAAGCTTCGAACGCGTCGAAAAGGTTGTACTCCGGTTCGTATGAGATATTGAAAATCGTGTCGGCGGAATAGTCCTTGCCGCCGTAACTGTAAACGACGTTAACCGAGTACTTGCCCACCTGCGAAGCTTTCAGCGGGTACGAATAGCCCGTCGAATTGAATATCAGCTGCTGTTCGGTTATTTTGCCGTCCGGCATCGTCACGGTTATTTTAGCCGTCGCCCTCGGGTGCAGTTCCGCAGGCGTAACCGATATGTTTACCGTCTTTGCGTCGATATCCGTCTGCAATATAAACGGATAATCTATCTTCTCCGCGGGCATAAGCGTGCTGGACATATTGCCGAAAAAGACGTCGTTTATCTGTTTGACGGGCATCGGGTTGACGGAGTTCGCTTTTATCTGGTTGAGCTTGCCCGAAAAGCTTGACGCCATACCGTTGCCCTTGCTCCAATAGGCGTACAGAGGCACCCTTTTGCTGAATCTGCCCGCCTGATACGTGACGGACAAAACCTCCGTTGCGGACGATTTGGTCTTGCCTAAGGCGTAATCGGATACGTATGTTAGCGTCGTATCTACGCCCGAAAGCACCTTTTCGCGCGGGCGTTCGGCGTTGATCCAGCTGTCGGTTATTGCGGGTTTTTCGGTTTCCTGCATATCCCCGAAGATGACCGAGCCGATCTGGGCTTCGTTCGCCGCCAGATAGTGCGTGCCGCCGCCGTAGGACGCCAACTGTTTGAGCCAGTCGGTTTCGGGCAGACCGCCCGTTTCTATTGCCGCCGAGCTGCCGCCTACCTGTAAAACGGAAGTGCGGACGCCTTTTTTGTTAGCCATTTCTTTGACTACCGCTTCGGCAACCTGCTTATCCGTCAGTCCCTCGTACTCTTCGCCGCCGTAGTTGACGATTCCCTTAAAGGGCAGACCGTCGGTTATGAGCATAACCTGTTTCTGGTCGAATCCGCTTTCGGGAATGCTTTCCATTACCGCCTTCAATCCGAGTCCTACGTAAGTGCCCTGCTCGGTTTGCAGATTTTTGATTATGTCGTTGAGCTTTTCGCGGTTGGGTCCCACCCTTCCGTAAAACAGCGACCGCGCGTTGCCCGAAAAGGTCATAAGGCGGATATAATCGTCGTCGTTGAGAGTGTTGCAAAGCTGCATCGCCGCAAGCTTGGCAATCTGGAAGCGGCTGAAACCCGAACGCATACTGTGCGAAACGTCTATTACGAGATTGTACAGCTTGGACGACACCGTCGCGCCGTATTTGACGGGCAATATGTCGTCGAGAGCGTCAAGCTCGCCGCTTGCGCAGGTCTGTATGCCCAGGTCGCCGAACGTAAGCAGACTCTTGCCGAACATCGTCACCGCCTGGTCCAGACTCTGCACGAACAGTTCGTAATTGTACAGCGTGTTTACTTCCACGTCGGAAAGAATTATCTGGTCGTACTTTGCCAGATCCTCGACGTTTGCGGGAATATTCGGGTCGTTGACGTAGCTGTCGACGGTCGAGTTTTCCCCGTACAGATTTTTCACGTACTTTTCGTCGTCGGGGTTGGAGGTTATCAGAAGCACGTTGAAGCTTTCGGATACCGTCTGTGTGAACGAGTACGAATTGTTGTAGTAGCAGCCGTCGTCCGGTTCGTCGTCCTCCCCGTTTTCGCCGGGTATCGTGTACAACATCGCCTTGTAATCGAAGGTGCCCGCCTCGAACGTGTCTAGGTTGAAGCTGACGTTGTTCGAGCCGCGCGTAAGAGCGACCGTCTTCGAACGCCCCGGCAGCACCATTCCGTTCTTGTACAGCGTGATCGAAGCCGTAGTATTGTAGCTGGACTGCACGCAGAGGTTTACCGTAGCGGGGTGGTCTTTGAACGTGCTCTTCGAATATTCCGCGCCCGAAATCTGCACCTCTTTCACGTCGGAGGTGATGTTGTCGTCGAGGAAAATCGCGTCGACCTTGATATTTTTGGCCGTCAGCGCGTCGACCGTGCGCTTTAACTTGTTCGCGTCCTCGGGGTAGGTCTCCCTGCCGTCCGTGATGAGAATTATGCGCTTTAATACGCCGTCCTTGAACAGCGTGCCCGTGTATTCCAGGGCTTCGGATATGTTCGATTCGGTGTCGTCCACTTTGTTCGTTTTGACGCTGCGCCTCGGCTTGTCGAGTCCCGTCAGCACCTCGTGGTCCTTGCCGAAGCACACTATGCCCAGCTTGGAATGAGCGGGCAGGGATAAGTTGGATATATACTCGTCGATTTTGTCGAGATTTCTGTTCGCCGAATAGGAGACGTCCGCAACCACGTACACGTCCGTTTCAGTGACGATAGTGTTAATCTGAGTGCCCGCCGCGGCGAACGCAATCAATACCGCCATAAGTCCGTGAAGCGCGACAGACGCTATGTTGTGACCGTTTAAATTGTCCTTTCTTATCGCGATGACGAACGGAACGGCAAACAGCACGACGAGCGGCAGCGCGATAAATAATAACCATACGTTATCGAAGCTGATACTGCTCATAACAATACACCATCCAGTCCGCCGCGCATAATACTGCGAGGGCAATAAATAAGTACAAAATGTCGCTGTAAGTTGCGGGACGCTTTTTGTTGCCCGCCTCTCCCGCTAATGCAAAGACGTCTTCCTTTGCGTCGGGAATACGTTCTTCCTCGGCAAGCGCGGAAAAGACGCTGTAATTCTTTTCGGTGCCGCCCGCCGTAACTTTTACGGAATAGGTTCCCACTTCGGTCAGCTCGTATTCGCAGACCGTAGCCGAAACGTCCATATAGCTGATTTTTCCCTGCGGCGATACCACGCGGATACTTTCGCAGCCCGACACGACGTTTATCTCCAGCTTGTCGCCGCAGTTCATATAAGAATTGTCGATGACCGAGGGGAACGTGTACGCAAGGATATTGTCGGTCAGCACGATAAAGTCGGGCAGAAGCGGGAAATTGGAGTCGTGCAGATCGAAGGCAAACACGACTTCGCGGTTGCCGTACGTGTTGGCGCCCGTAAATATGAGCGGGTTGCCCTCTATGGTCAGAATAGTGTTGAACCTTCTGTAAGTTCCGCACTTCTGATATTTAGTAACGTAGACGTCTTCTATTTTCGTAACGTCGATATTCTTTAAAAGGTTTTCGATAACCGTTGCGCTGTCGTCGGAGTATTCGGCAATCTGTGCGTCGGCAAACTCGACTTCGTCCTGAACGGTAAAGCCCGATTCGGCAACGTCCGATTTGGGATTGAAGAACCAGACCGCGCCGTCCTGAGGCAGTACGTCGGGGGTATATCCGTCGAAAACGTACAGACTGTACCCGAGCGCAAGCCCCTCGCTTGCCGCGGCGATCTTTTTGTATTCGCTCGTGGGCACGACGTCCAGAGGATCGGCGTTGCCTACCGACAACATCGCCACTTGGATAAAGAAGGGCGAATCGCTGACTATGAGCGCGCTGTACCTCTCTTCGAACTGCAAGTTGAAGTATGACGTGCGGTTGTCGAGCGCGAGCGCGTCCTTTTCTTCTATTTCAACCGTGAGCGACTGGTAATCGCCCTCTTCGAGAGTGAAAGCAAAGCGGGTCTTTTCGCCCTTGAAAACGTCCACCTTTTTGCTGTCGTAAACCTCTTCGCCGCCGTTGACGTACAGGCTGAGCGTCAAAGTCGCGTCGCTTTCGTACGACGTAACCTCACCTTCCGCGGTGCGGGTGAGAGGGGAATATGTCAGCTCGGAAAGGGCGTAGTTTTCGACCTTGTCCGAAACGTTTACAATCCTTACGTTTTCGCTCATCTCGACCGACTTGTCGGTGAAAAGATAGAAGCGCGCGGAATTGTTTTCGTTGAAAAGGTTCTGCGCAACGGACTCCGCGTTTGCCAGTCCCGACGATATATATGCGGGCGAAACTTCGTCCACGAGTTTGAGCGCGTTCTTTTTGTCGGTCACGCCCTCGAAAATTTTATCGGCGGTATTACCCGCAAGAACGAGCGAATACGCGCTTCCTTCCCTTGAACCGTTTATTACCGAAGCTATTTCGTCCTTGGCTATATCCAGGCGCGTTTTGCCGCTCTGCACGATGTTCATACTGCCCGAGCCATCGAGGATAAAGCAGTAGTCTTCCGCGGCGTTGGGTATTGCGAACACGGGGTGCGCGACCGCAAGCGACACGAACAGCACGGTCAAAATCTGCAATATGAGGCTGATAATGCCCACGAGTCTGTGTATGGGCAGTCGCTTTTTGAGGAACTTTTCGCTCATATTCCAGATGTACGTCGAAGCTATTACCTGCTCGGTGTACTTGTTTTTGATTATGTATATAATAATAAGTATGGGAATTCCGATAAGTCCCAAAAGTCCGAGAGGGAAAATAAAACTCATTTTAAAACCCCCTCGTTTACGAATTTATCGAAGAATACGTCCGATACGTTGTCGCCCGCGGAAACGAGCATATAGTTTGCGTTGAGCGACATACACAGGTTGCGCACTCTGCCCGTAATGTGTTCGAGAGCCAGCCTGTACGCCTGAATAATTTCGCGCGTGATATTCTTGCGGTAAAAGCGGCCCATATCCTCGCTGTCGAAAAAGTGCATTTTTCCGCGCGCTTTCGGATTGAGCTCTTCCTTTGACAAGACCTGTATGCAGAACACGTCGCGCTTTTTCCCCACGAGATAGTGCACGGCGTCCTCGAAATTGTTGTCGGTTAAAAAGTCGGATATGATTATGGACATACCGTCGCCGTAGCCCACGGTGGAAGGCAGCAGCGCCGCCGATATGGAGCTGTCGCCCTCGAACGATATATCGTTGAGTTTGTTTATGTTGTTGAGGTAAGATTCCTTGCCCAGCATACCCCTGATAATCTCTTCCACGCCGTTTTCGCGGATGATATATACGGACACCTTGTCGAGTTCGCATACGGAAAGATAGGCGAGCGCAGCGGCAATCTTTATTGCCTGCACGTCCTTGTTTCCCTTACCGAAGCTCATCGAGCGGCTTGCGTCGATATAGATGCGGGTGTGCATCTGCCTTTCGTCGAGATAAAGCTTCAAATACAGCTTCTCGAAGCGGGCAAATGCGTTCCAGTCGATCTTGGTTATATCGTCGCCCGGTATATATTCGCGGTAGTCGGTGAATTCGCACGAGGAGCCGAAAGTCTTGCTCTGATGGTTTCCGCCGAACATTCCCGCAACGTTGTTTTTGACGAGCATCTGCAACAGCTCTATCTGTTGCAGAAATTCCTCGTTGATTATCAGGTTGCTCATTCTTTATCTTGAAAGTTTCTTGTTTTCCTGTATAAGTAAACCGATTACGTCGTCCACGCCTAACTTCTCGTTCACTGCGGTGTAGTTGACCTTAATTCTGTGACGGAGAACGGGACGCGCAAGCTCGTCTATATCTTCGTAGGATACGTTATAGTTGCCGTTCATAAGCGCGCGTACCTTCGCCGCCGTTATAAGCGCCTGCGCCG
>CAMWKX010000019.1 GCA_947174955.1 uncultured Clostridia bacterium
GAGGAGCTGTTTCATAGTGATAACTGCCATATAAAACCTCCGTTAAACCTCCCCGCAAGCGCATTATCAAAGGACTGTTAAGCGGAATTGAAAAGATTTTTCCGCCACGGGCAGCCCGCCTTACGGGTGTGAATTTTTATAGCTTTGATATTTTAGCAGAATTTTCCGCGTTTGTAAAGCGCTTTTGCTTGTCTTAAATAAAAAATTTGACAAGCGCGCGGTGAAGATATTAAAATATACTTATGAGCAAAGTTGTCATAATTACGGGCGCGACGAGCGGCATAGGACTTGCTACCGCCCAACTGTTTTTAAGCAAGGGCTATACCGTTTACGGAGTTGCCCGCCACCCTTATTCGGGCGGGAATTTTACGTGTTACCCCGCGGATATATGTGATTTACAGGCAATGGACGGCGTTTTCAAGGACGTTCTGGCGCGCGAGGGAAAGATTGACGTTTTCGTAAACAACGCGGGCATAGGCATTGCGGGGGCTATGGACGAGAGCTCGCCCGAAGCGGTTAAAAGAATCGTCGACGTAAATTTGACCGCCGTGTGCATTTTAAGCGGCACGGTTGCGAAATATATGAAAGAGCGCGGCGGGCGCATAATAAACGTTTCGTCGGTGGGCGGAATAATGCCCCTGCCCTACCAGGCTATGTATTCGGCGACCAAGGCGGGCGTGGAAGTTTTTTCGCGCGCTTTGGCAAACGAGTTAAAGCCGTATAAGATAAAGGTGACGGCAGTGCTTCCCGGCGACACGAAGACGGGCTTTACCGCCGCGCGTATCTGCGAGGGCGAAAACGCCGCGGCAAAACGGTCGATAGAGAAAATGGCGCACGACGAACAGCACGGCAAAAGCCCCGAGAGCGTTGCGAAAGTCATCTACAAAGCCGCCGAGAAAAGACGTCCGCCGCTGCGCGTTGCCGTGGGGTTTGTTTCAAAGCTGGAAATTTTCCTCTCCCGCTTCCTCTCGGTAAAATGCTTAAACTCGATACTTTATAAAATGTACGGTTAAATATAAAAGCCGCGGGTTTTTCACCCGCGGCTTTTCATTACTCTTCATCAATATCGTCTTCGTTCTGATAGAACTCGAAGACTTCTTCCAAAAGCGCTTCGTCCTCGATGGGCTCTAACATCTGCTCCTCTTCCTTGTAACGGAAAATAGCGACCTCGTCCTCTGCGACGGCGTCGTTAGGCTCGGCGGCAAGCAGGAGCGCGTACTTCTCGCCCTTGTACTCGCACACGTCCAAAAGCCTGAATTTTATAATGTTGTCCTCGTCGTCGATAAGCTCGATGATGCCCTCTTCGTCCAGTTCTTCGTCGGGTAAATTTTTATTCTCCGCCATAATTTAAACTCCTTTTTTATTGATTTTCTGTAAATATCCGTCCAGAATATTCGCGGCGGCAAGCGCGTCCACGTACGACTTGCGCTTTTCCCTGCGCATACCCTCTTGGATTAGCGTTTCGTGCGCCATCTGAGTCGTGAACCGTTCGTCCTCGCAGACGATCGGAACGGTGACAAGCTCTTTCAGCGCGTCGATAAAGCGTTGGGTCTTGACCGTCTGCAACGCCTCGCTGCCGTCGAAGTTTACGGGCAGTCCGCAAACTATTACCGTCGCGCCCTTTTCTTTGGCGATGGCAGCGATTGCGGCTACGTCCTCCTTGAACCCCTTGCGGTGGTAGGTCTGCGAAGGCAACGCGTAGGTATTGAACGGGTCGGAAACGGCTACGCCTATTCTTTTATCGCCGATATCGAAAGCAACGTACCTTTCCAAAACCACACCTGCCGGATTTATTTACTTTTTGATTATATCACAGACTTCCGTAATTTACAATAATATGACGCAGATAATTACAGCCTTAACAGTCAATTATTTACAGTAATATATTATATAATTTCGCGGCATACTCCTATTGAGCGGGAAAACGCTCGATAAAGGAGAAAAGATGGAAAAATTTATTATCGGTCTCGCCGTAGGTATGGCGGGCGGTGCGCTCCTTGTGGCGAATAACTGCAAACTCCGCAATCTCGTAAAGAAGAATCAGGAAGATCTGATGCAGAAGGCGGAACAGTATATCGACAGTAAGCTCGAAGCTTTCGGCTGCACGGGCGGGGAGCAGTGCGGCGAAGAACAGCAGTAATCGCCGTTTAAAGGGGAGCGCGGAACGAAATTCATTTTCGTTCCGCGCTCTTTCTCTTTTACCATACGAATTTAAAATTGTTAGCCTCGCCGTTATCGACCAGAATATCCTGCGCCGTCATCGACTTGTTGACCGCAGTTAAAAAGAAAGCGAACTCGGCAATTTCCTCTTCCGTCGCCCACTTATTTAAAGGCGTCACTTCCATTATCTGCGCCCACAGCGCGGGATTATCCGTAACGTGCGCGTTCGACGGCGTCAAAACTCCCCCCGGCGATAAGCTGTTGCAGGTCGCCCCTAACGGAGCTATGCGCATAGCCACGTTCTTCATATACGCGACAACGCCGCCCTTGCTCGCGGCGTATTCTGGAAACTCCGAACCTGTGCGCGCACTCGCCGAGGCAATAAACAGCACGCTCTTTATTCCATCGCGCACGCCGTACTTTTCGGTCACGCGGATTGTGCCTTTCAGATTAGTATCGATATCCTCGCCCGAATTCTGTACGCCCGCGTTGTTGATAAGTATATCCACCGCACCCACGGCGGGCAGGTCGTCCTTGGCTATATCCGCAACGAAATGAGTATAATTTTCGTGAGTAAAAGTTGCGGGCAGAATATCCATTCCCGCAACGGTATGCCCCTGCGAAAGGAATTTCTGCGCAATCGCCCTGCCTATCCCGCGGGCAGTTCCCGTAATAAGTACTTTCATTCTTTCACCTCTTTTCGGCTCTGCACGTAGTCGAAATATTCCTTGCCCACGCCGCGCTCCTTCCACCTTTTACATACCAGATATCCGAGGTGCGCGAAAACCGCCTCGCACAGAAGCTCGACCAGCATACCCGTGACCGCGCAAGTCACGCACTGTACCCACGACCAGCCGAAGAAAAACTTGCTGACAATGATTGCAAACGTGAAATTGTCGACGAACTGCCCGACCGCCGTCGACACGTACGTGCGGCATATGTAGGCGGCAATGCCGTCGGGGCGCTTTTTGAACGCCTTGCCCACCGCAAAGTTCACGAAGTTGTTTACGACCGCCGAAACGATGAAAGCCGCCGTACTACCCAGAAGCACGTACCACGTGCCGCCGAAAGTTTTGTCGAGAGCCTCGTCGCATCCGAAGCTCCACATACCGGGGATTTTGCTTGCCGCGAAAAATAAAAGACACAAAACTAAATTCACGGCTACCGCGACCAGCGAAATCTGGGTTGCGGCTTTGGGACCGAAGTGCTTGGCGAGCATATCCATAGCAAGAAACGCCCCCCAGGAAACGATAATCCCGCAGTCAAGCGCGAGATATTCGGTGTGCGTGTCTATGCTCTTGTTTGCAAGCAGGTTCATCGAAACGACGGACAGCACGAATACCACCAGGGTGAATGCGGGGACCGAAGAGAGCAGGAGTTTAAACTCCTTCCACTCTTCTTTGAGTTTGATTTTCATATTAAGTTCTCCTTGTTTTTTACAGAGATGGTTTTCAAGGTGACATCTCGCGGTTGATTATACTATCAAGGGCGCGCGGTTGTCAAACGATAACCGCGCGCCCTTATAAAATAAATCAGTTCTGCAAATTTTTAACCTGCAATTTCAAAAGGAAATTTTCGTCCGTCAGCTTTTTTATGACCGCCGTCAGCCGCTTGTTCTCCTCTTTTAAGCTTGCGTTCAATTCGTCGTAGAGGCTGTTTATCTTGTCCTCTATCGCCTTTCTTCCGCCGTCCGTCACGGGATATCCCGCCTCCTGCATAAGCTTTCTGATTTTTTCGGGCTGCTTTGCAAGCACGTTACGGTACTTGTTCTGATAGCGAAGCATCAGCTTGTCGTCGCCGCCCGCAAGGTTTAAGACCGCGCGCCGCACGGATATGCCCTTGCTCCTCTCCTTTAAAATAGCCTTTAAAATCTTGTCCGTTTCCTCGTCGGTGAAGGGGCGGCTCTCCTCCGCTTTGAGCTGCGTGTCACGCAAAATCGCGCGCACCTCCTGGTTGTCCGTGCTCTTTAAAAGCGCGTAGTAATAGTTGCGCACGCTGCCCTTGGCTCTGCCCGAGTTCTTTGCGTACTCCTCGAAAATGCGCGTGAGCGTCTTGCCCTGACCCTTACCCTCGCATACGTACTTGACAAGGCTCTGCGCCTCTTCCTTCGTGTAGCCGTTAATCTTTTCCATAACGCCTCCTTGAAATGTTTTGTTTACACGCGGGTATACAACCTCAACCGACACACCTTCAATTGATTGTTTTTGCCTCTATCTGCGTTAAACTCGCTTGCCGTAGCGTCTACTACGGCTTCACTCGTTCGCCTTGCAATAGTCTAAAAACAATCAATTGAAGGCGCACAGCGTTTTGACGAGGCAAATCACGAGGATAAACGCACGAAACGGCACGAAGGCGTGCCGCGTAGCACGTTGAGGGACGCTTTGGGTGTTTAAACCGTGATTTGCCCGTAAAAATGTATCTGCTGTGGTTGTCTACCCGCGCAGGTTATTGACATAAAAAATTTGTTTAATACATTTAATAATAATTATGAGGATATATTTCTTATCGGAGCGCACCGCCGCTTTGAAGTTGAACGGCGCATATCTGGGACTTATCGACAGCTTCGAGCGGTTCATCGACGTGGAAAAGGGCGGAAAAATTCTCGCAGAAATCCTGCCCGACGGCGACGCTCTGCCTTTGAGCTTTTTTATCGACGACCAACTATTCTCTTCACCGCCCGACTTTCTGGACGTGTACCTTTGCGGCGGCGACGCGGTCGTCTACGTTTCGCGGTTCGAGCGCCGCACTCGCGAGCTTAAAGTGGTTGCGCAAACAAGCTTTCGCGGCGGGCAGTACACACTGTTTTTAACCGACGGCAGAGTGTATTTAAACGGCGAGCGCGGCACCGACTGTTCTTTGCACGAATTGCCGCGCTGCTGCGAAAACGCTTCTTTTAAGGAGAGCAATATCGGCGGCTTCCCCGTACTGCTCGTTGAAGGCGCGGGGTATCTTGCAATAATTTCCGAGGACGGCAGGCGGGTATTTTTCAACCCCGCCGAAAGCTGGCAGTGCGGCAACAAACTGACGGTTACCGTCAACTTCAATACGTGCGCGAGGTGTCGGGCAATCTGCACGTTCGGCTACGACGGAAAGACGATGACCTTGGAAGGCAGCCGCACCGAAGAGCGCGTGCCGCCTACCGACGACGTTTTGCACTTTGCCTTTTTCGAGAGCGTTTTAACCCGCGGCAACTTCGCCGCATATCTTTGCGACGACTTAAAGAAAAACGCCGACGCTCTGCCCGAATTTCTGGGCGGATTCGTCGACGTGAGCATACCATATAAAAAATTCTACGACGAGCACGGCGATATCCGTGCGGCGGGGCTCGTGTACCCGCAGTCTAAAAATCTGTTCACCGTCAAGTACTTTGCGGTGGATATAGAGAACGGAAAGATAACCAACGTATACGAAGTCGGCTAAACATATTTTTTCAGCTTACGGGTGATAATACCGTCAAGCAGCGTAACGCACAACACCATACCGCATACCACGGTTACGCCGACCGCGCCTTTAATACGGAGGAAAACTTCGCCGAAGCCGCCGTGCGGAAGCCCCAGCCAAAACAACAGCAGAAACACCGTGCCGAGCAGAATTTGCATTCCCCAGGCAAAAAAGCACCTCTTTTTAAAAGTGCTTCTTTTAATGCTCAGCAAAAGGTTCATTCCCGCCGAATAGGTAACGCAGAAAAACGCGAAGAAGCACGCGCAGATGATGGAAATATAGTCTGACGACGTCACTTTTTCCGCCTGCTCGGGATTTTTCGGATTTACGTAAATTTCCGCAGAAGTCCCGATTTTACCGCGCACGTCATAGTTATGTCCCACTCTGTCCGTAAACGTATACTCCTGCTCTTCATACGTGTAGGAGATGACGAGGTAATAATAAGTTCTCGACCCGTGTCCGCTCGTCGAGCTGCTGCGCCTTGCCACGTCTACAACCGTGCCCTGCATTCTCACGTAGTTCAATTCGTAGTCGCGCATCGTCACCGTGTGCCACGAGAAAAAGCCGATAAATGCCATAAAAAACACGAGAGCTATGGACAGAAAAACGATTGACGGCCGTCTTCGGTCGTTATCTACGTATAAACTGTTTTTGTTCATACTTATAAGCTCACCGCTACTTGCTCTCCGCAATAAACTTTTCCATCGCCTCGAAGGTCGCGTCGGAAACGCAGTGCTCCATACGGCACGCGTCGTTGTCCGCGTCCTCGCCGTTCACGCCGAGTTTTACCAGAAACTTGCTTATCACGCAGTGCCTGTGGTACACCCTTTCGGCGTACTCCCTGCCGCCGTCGGTAAGAAATATGTGCAAGCCGTCCGTTTCGATATACCCCTCGGCTTTGAGAATTTTCAGCGCCTTCTGCACCGCGGGCTGGGATACGCCGAGCTTGCGCGCCACCTCTATCTGATGCACGTCCTCGAGCTCGTTAGACAAAAGCAAAACGGTCTCCAAATAATCTTCCCTTGACTGATTGTTTTTCATTAGTCCCCCTCGTTTCCTGCTAAAAGCCTTTCGCGTTCCGCAACCGCCAGCGCCTCTTCCATCTCGTCGATTTCACCCATCATAAAGTTGTCAATCGAGAAGAGCGACAGCCCTATGCGGTGGTCGGTCACGCGCCCCTGCGGGAAGTTGTACGTGCGTATGCGCTCCGACCTGTCCCCGCGCCCTACGAGCGATTTGCGCTGAGCGTCCTGCTCGCCGCGGCTTAAATTGTTGTAATAATCGTAAAGGCGGGAACGCAACACCTTGTACGCCTTGTCCTTGTTTTTCAGCTGACTGCGCTCGTCCTGACAGGTGACCACTATGCCCGTGGGAAAGTGGGTCAAGCGGATTGCCGTTTCGGTCTTGTTGACCTTCTGTCCGCCCGCGCCCGACGAACGGTATACGTCCACGCGCACGTCCTCGTCGCGGATTTCCACGTCGACGTCCTCCGCCTCGGGCAATACTGCAACCGTCGCCGTCGAGGTGTGCACTCTGCCTTGACTTTCCGTTTCGGGCACGCGCTGTACGCGGTGAACGCCGCTCTCGAATTTGAGCAGCTTATAGGCTTCCTTGCCCGTAATATTCAGAACTATTTCCTTGATACCGCCGAGCTCGGTCGCGTTCTCGTCTACAACCTCCACTTTAAGGCGGTGCTTTTCGCAGTAGTAAAGGTACATACGGTAGAGCTGAGCGGCAAACAGAGCCGCCTCGTCGCCGCCCGCGCCGCCGCGGATTTCCATAATGCAGTTGCGATCGTCGTTCTTGTCCTTGGGCAAAAGCAGTATTTTAAGCTCGCCCTCGATCTCTTCGAGGCGGTGACGGCAGGAATAAATTTCCTCGTTCAAAAGCTCGCGCATTTCGGGGTCGGTCTCGCTTTTGACCGCCTCCTCGGCTTGCGTGAGTTTTTTCTCTTCCTTTAAATACTCCTCGTATTTGAGCGCGGGTTCGGAGAGCTCGGACTGCTCTTTTGCAATCTTCGTCCACTCCTCGCCGCCCGCTGGCACCGACCCGTCGGAAAGCTTGTCCGTAAAAGAATTGTATTTATCGTATATTTCCTTGATTTTGGAGTTGTTCATAAACTATAACTATAAATAAATTGCGGCTTTCGCCGCAATTTTAATTAAAATGCAATTTTTAAGAAGCGGTCCACGCCCGCAAAGTCCTTGACGACCATCGCGTACTCGCGCTTGTCGAAGAGCTTTAAAACGTCCTCCGCCTGACCTTCGCCTACTTCGACCATTAAAAGTCCGCCGCGGGTTATGTAGCGGGTAACCTCCTTGGCAAGCCGTCTGTAAAAGTCCAGACCGTCCTCGCCGCCGTCGAGAGCTATTCTCGGCTCGAAATCGCGCACCTCGCTCTGCAACGTGGAAATCTCGCTGCTCTTGATATAGGGCGGGTTGCAGATTATCAGATTAAATCTGCCGTGCACGTGCGAGAACAGATCGCTCTGTACGAAGTTTATATCCACCGAATTGTAGTTGGCGTTTTCGCGGGCAAGCATAATCGCCGCGTCCGACACGTCCGCCGCCGTAATGCTCACCTTTTTGCCGTCCAAGTGCTTTGCCACCGACACGGCAATACAGCCGCTGCCCGTGCACATATCGAGAACCTTGTCGCCGTTCTCTATCGCCATAACCGCCTGCTGAGCCAGAATTTCCGTTTCGGGACGGGGTATAAGCGCTCTTTCGTCGACCCTTATCGTGCAATCGTAGAACTGCACGTCGCCGATTATGTACCAAAGGGGTCTGCCCGTCAGACGCTCCTCGATAACCTCGTTAATCTTGCGAGTCTCGCCCGGTTTGACCATTCGCTGTTCGGAAAGCGCACTGCGCGGCATATTCAGATATATCGAATATATCCATTCCGCGTCGCTCTCGTCGATGCCCTGTTCGGCAAACTTCTTCTTTGTTTCCGCAAGCATTTTGGGAAGAAGTCCGCCCGTAATAAACGTCTGCTCTTTCATTTCGGGGTCTGCGTCCATCTCCATCGCGGCGTTAAACGCGGCGATTGCCACTTCCACCATCTGCTCATCGGGCTCACGGGTTGTGAACACCTTTTGCAGAAGGTATCCGGGCGACTTCAAAACTTTCGAAATCGGTCCGTGGAAGTGCGCCAGAAGTTTTAATATTTCATACGATATACCCGCGATTACGGGCAACAGTACGATTTCTATGCCTATATTTGCAAGCCATTTGTACACGTTGCTCAGCGTGTGCACTCTCAGCGCCCAGCTGACTACTCCGAGCAGGATTATGTTGATAATTACGACTATAAACAAAAACGAAGTGCCGCATCTGTCGTGTATGCGCGAGCATTCCATAACGTTTTCTTTAGTCAGTTCGAGTCCCTTTTCGTAGCAGTTTATCGTCTTGTGCTCCGCGCCGTGATATCTATACAGCCTGCGTATGTCCTTTAACAGCATTATCAGCCCCAGATAGCCGAGGAAGATAATTATCTTGAACAGACCGAGCATAACGTATTCCCACACCGAGCCGAAAAGAGTTTTCCAGATATATTTATCGAGCAGGAACACCAGATAGCGCGGGAGCCACATAAAGAAGAAGACGGCGAGAGCAAAGCCTAAAAACACGCCCAGAACCGAAATAACGCTCATAAGGTCGGTTTTAAACTTTTCGGCGAACCACTTTTCCACGCGGCCGGGCTCTTCGTCGGAAGAGGCGTACACTTCGGAAGAGCGCATAAGCGCTTTCGTTCCGCGGAAAAGCGAGCCGAACATATTGACCACGCCCCTCACGAAGGGAATTTTTGACGCGATCACAGCCGACTTGGAACGCTGTATTCTCTTTTTTTCAACCTGAATGTTACCCTCGGGGTCGCGCACGGCGGTACAGTATGAGGTTTTGCCCATCATCATAACGCCTTCCATAACGGCTTGCCCGCCCACGGTCGAACATATAGGTTTTGCTTTCTTTTCCTTTTTTGACATACAAAAAAACCCAGCTAATCCGCTTGTTAGCAGAGAGAAAAATTGAAAAAAGGGGCTTCAAAATAATAGTTTTGAAGCCCCTCCCCTGTCTTAAATGTTGTATCTTTTCTTGAACTTATCCACACGGCCGCCCGTATCTACAAGCTTTTGTTTGCCTGTAAAGAAGGGGTGACACTTGTTGCAAATATCCACCTTCATCGTTTCCACCTTTTTGGTAGTACCCGTTTTAAAGGTAGCGCCGCAAGCGCAAACGACTGTCACTTCGTGATAATCGGGATGTATTTCGGGCTTCATATCTTCACCTCGCTGTAATTTACTGAACTTAAATGCTAAACTATTATAAATAAAATATATGCATAAGTCAATCGATTTTAGCCCTACTTACGAATTTTTGCCTCATAAATCTTGCGCTTTCTTAAAATTTACCTTTTTGCCGCCAAACGGTTGATTTAGTCGGCTGATTGTCGTATAATGGTTGCGTATGGACAATTGGGTTTTATTCGGAACGAGAATTTTGAAAAAACAGCCGCAGACCCAGGCTTCGGTCGGGCCTACGCAGGTCAAGGTGAGGGTTACGCACGTACTCCTCTCCTCCTACGACGCGCTCTCCTACACGGGCGCAACCAAGGTCAACTACCCCAAGACCGTCGGAAGAGTGGCCATCGGCGTGGTTACCGACACGGGCGAAAACTGCTACGGCGTGAGCAAGGGCTCGCGCGTGTACCTCAACGCCGTGCGCCCCTGCGGCAAATGCTACGAGTGCAAGAGCGGCAACAAGGGCGAATGCACCTATCCCCTCGTTGCGGGGCGCGACATCGACGGCTTTTTGCGCGACTTCGTCGTGTGCGATTACTCCGAAGTCACCGTTCTGCCCGACAGCGTGGACGATATGCTTGCGCTCTGCATAGAAAACGTAGCTTTGGCAGAAAATATTTACGACAGACTCAATCTTACCACGGGCAGCATAGTGGCAATCGTCGGCGGCGGCTTTTTAGGCTCTATCCTCGCTCAGATTGCTCTCTATCATAAGCTCGTGCCCATCGTTATCGACAACTACGCGCAGAATATCGAGAGGCTGCAAAACAGCGGTATATTCTACACGTTCCCCGCGGACGACAACTTAAAGACCAACATAGAAAACGCAACCAGCGGAAGTATGTGCGACGCGGCTATCTACACATCCAACTGCAAGCTCACCCCTTCGGTGCCCGCAAGCGTGCTTGCCCGCAAGAAGGATATGGTGCTCGGCGGTTTCTGCACGGTCAACTTCTCGATGGATATGACCCCGCTGTTCGAGAAAAATCTGCGCATATACTCGGTTTCCGACGGCTACGGCTACACGGAAGCCGCCGTCAATATGCTGCTGCACGGCGCACTCGACGTCAGCTCCTTCGAAAAGGAAGTTTTAAAGGACTTCGACCCCGAAGCCCTGCTCTCCGACCTCGCCGACAAGGCGACTCAGGACAGCAAAATGACCGTCTTAAAGCTTATTTTATAATCCGCGCAAAGCGCGTGTACATAGACTATGCGCTTTATAAGATTTGTTTTTTCGCGGTTTTTTATATGCATTACCGTAATTGCGGCGCTCGTTGCCGCAATTATTTTTTTATGCGTCTATATCCACTCCCTGTTGCCCGCGGCGGCGGCAATCGCGCTTTCCTACGTAATTTCGGTAATCGCCGCGCTGTGTATGCTCGT
Organism: uncultured Clostridia bacterium; assembly: GCA_947174955.1. Taxonomy (GTDB): domain Bacteria; phylum Bacillota; class Clostridia; order Christensenellales; family Borkfalkiaceae; genus Coproplasma. The sequence continues at coordinate 11,288 of CAMWKX010000019.1, forward strand.
CGGCGACAGCCCCGCCGAATTCAAGTGCGTGTGGCTGATAGTCATAGTTGCGCTGCCCGTAGCGGGCGCAGTGCTGTACGCCCTCTCGCGGTTAAGCCGCACGCAAAAATCGCCGCGCACGCCCGCTTTGCCGACGTCTTCCTGCTCGTCGTACGAATATTTTCACGACGGCGCAACCTTTCTCGACCGCCTCATTTCTCTCATATCCACCGCAAAGCGGCAGGTATTGTTGGAGTATTATATCATTTCGAAGGGACATATATGGGGGGCAACGTGCCGCGAACTGAAAATGGCGCTCGCCCGCGGCGTTGAAGTGAAGATTATTTACGACGGGCTGGGCAGCGCTCTGCGCGCTCCCAAAAAAGACTTTAAGGAGCTTGTGCGCGCGGGTGCAAAAATCAAGGTTTTCAACAGCCTTTTGCCCCTGCCCGTGTCCCGCCTCAACTTCCGCGACCACCGCAAAATCGCCGTCATCGACGGCGACGCCGTGTTTTTGGGCGGCGTGAATATCGCCGACGAATACGCCAACCTTTGCTCGCCGCACGGCTACTGGAAGGACGGCGGCGCGCTCTTCTTCGGGAATATTGCCGACGTCTACTCGCGCATTTATCTGGCTGCTTTTAACGGCGAAACTCCCGATTGGGGCGCAGGTATGCCCAAGTTAACCGAAAAGCACACCCTTTACCCGGTTGCCGACGAACCCGAACGCGCGGGCGGATACTGCGAGGATATGCTCGCCTCCGCACTGTACGCGGCAAGAGAGCGCGCATATATTTTTACGCCCTACCTCTGCATAGGCGACAAACTGCACGGTGCGCTCGCTTTCGCCGCGCGGCGGGGCGTGGACGTAAAAATTATCATTCCCGAAATACCCGACAAAAAACTGACCTACGCCATCACCCGCTCTTACTGCGAACGGCTTGTCGGCGAGGGCGTAAAGGTGTACACCTACACCCCGGGGTTTATGCACTTTAAGGGCGTGGTGTGCGACAACTCGGTACTTTTGGGCAGTTACAACTTCGACTTCCGCTCTATGCGCTTAAACTACGAGTGCGGCGTCTTTGCCGACGGCGACCTTGCCGACGAAATAGCACGCGACTTCGTTTCCTGCCTCGCCCTCAGCCGACCGTTTGCTTGCGCTAAGCGGCGGGCGTCGGGCAGAATTTCGCTTGCCTTGCTGCGCCTTTTTGCCCCTCTCGTTTAGTTGCGGCGCGCGCGGATTTGTGATATCATTTATCCGATGATTAAACTTATTGCAAGCGATCTGGACGGCACGCTGCTGCCGCCGACCAAAATTATGCCCGCGGAAGCCTTTCCGCTGATTGAGAAAATGCACGGGCGCGGCATACTCTTCGTGCCCGCAAGCGGCAGACAACTGCCCAATCTTTTAAAGCTGTTTGCCCCCGTATCGGATAAAATCGCGGTCATCGCCGAAAACGGCGGACTGGTATGGCACGGCGGCGAAATCATATTTTCCGACCCCACTCCCGCCGCCGACGTTTTACGAGCGCTCGATATTATCCGCGGCGTGGACGGGCTATACCCCGTAGTGTCCTGCGCCGACTGCGCCTATTACGAGGACGACTACCCCCGCTTTGTTGAAACTCTCAAACGCTCTTATTCTTCGGAGAAGCGCGTCGACAACCTCGACGAAATTGCGGCAAGCGAAACCGTGCTTAAAATTTCCGTCTGGGACGATAAGCCCGCGGCGGAGCACGGCGGAAAAGTTTTGCCGCCGCTGATTGACGGTTTGCGCACTATGATTTCGGGCTACGACTGGCTGGACGTGAGCGTTGCGCACGCCAACA
>CAMWKX010000020.1 GCA_947174955.1 uncultured Clostridia bacterium
TGCCGTCTAAGGGAACGCTCTGGAAGATTGTCAGCGGCACGTCGCCCGTTCCGGGAGGCATATCGACGAACATAAAGTCTACGTCTTCCCAGATGACGTCCGTCCAGAACTGCAATACCGTGCCCGAAATGAGCGAGCCGCGCCAAACGACGGGCTCAGCCTCGTTTTCCAGGAGCACGTTCATACTCATAACCTGCACGCCCGTGGAGCTGTCGACTGGCAATATTCCGCTTTCACTGCCCATTGCGCGGGTGTGAATGCCGAACATTTTGGGTATGGAAGGTCCCGTAATATCCGCGTCCATTACCGCGGTATTAAAGCCGCGGCGCTGTGAAGAAACTGCGAGCATCGCGCTGGTCATAGACTTGCCTACGCCGCCCTTGCCCGAAACTACGGCTATAACCTTTTTTATTTTGCTTAATTTATGCGGTTTTTTTATTAAACTTTCCGCCTTGCGCGAAGAACAGCTTTCCCCGCACGAAGAGCAGTCGTGAGTACAATTTTCCGACATTTTTCAACTCCTTTTAAACATTTACATTTTATGTTATTGCCTTGTAAAAGTCAAGTTATTTATAATCGGTTGAAATTTTACTTGCAAAATGCCGCCCGTTGTGTTATACTCCCTCTTGCCGTGCTAGGTGGGGAGATAGCGGTGCCCTGTACCCGCAATCCGCTACAGCGGGACTGAACTGCCCCTCCCGACTTCCGCAGTGGAAGGCCGCCTCATATAAGGGGTGTTGATAACAAGGTCTTATGCAACTTCTCGCCGCGAACCGTGTCAGGGTAGGGATACAGCAGCACTAAACGGTCAGAGGGGTGTGCCATAGGGTTGCTTTGCAGTAGCTACCTGTATGGGTTACGCTTCGGCTGCGGTTGGCAAAAGGGGCTGCACGGTCTTTTTTTGAATAGGTTTCGCCGCGCGCAACGGTTTGGTTGCGCGCGGCGTTTTCTTATTTATTAAACATTATTCTTTCGCTCTTGAACATCTGCGTTAAAACGAACACCAGCACCGCCGCAAACGCCACGTTCATACATACGGTTATCGCTATGCCCGCGGTGTTGACCGCCCCCGAAAGCACGTTGGATATGACCAGCGCACTGTTGAATACGGGTATAAAGTACAGCCCTATCGAGGCAACCGTACCCGCAAACATACTGAACACGCCGCACAGCATAACTAAAATCATAATGGGCACGACCAGTCCGCTCGCCTCTTTGACGCTCTTTGCGTACGCCGAAACAATCGATATGACGGCAACGAGTATAAGCACCGTCGACAGTATCACGCCGAGCACCGCCGCGTAATCACCGAAGCCGTACATTGCAAAGCTGATGCCGCCGCCTACGCTGCCCGCGAGCTTGGGCAGTGACAGAAGCATTCCCAGCGCGCTCGAAAGTCCGCTTAACAGCGCGATCGCGCTTAACGCCGCAATCTTGCCCACCGCTATATGGCTGCGCTTTACGGGCGTTACCAGAAGGGTTGCTATCGTGCCCCTCTCCTTTTCGCCCGCTATCGATTCGGGCGCGACCGCCATACAGCCGCTGAACAGGAGCATCAGAAGCACCATAGGCACGACGGTCGAGAGTATCGTTCTCGCCACGCTCTGCTCGTCGGCAAGGTCGACTATATCGTAATTCGCAACCATTGCCACGGCTAACGCGTAAGCCGTCTGCGATTTGGTTTCCGCAGAATTGTATTTTATCTGTATTTTCCCCGCGTCCGTCGGAAAGACGATTATCAAATCGAGCTTACCATCTTTGAGCGCGTCTTCCGCCGTTTGGTTCGTATAGTCGTCCTTGATATCGAATATCGCCGAATAAGCCGCGGACTGACTGTCGGGCATATTGACTATGTACGCCGTGCACGTTTCGTCCGCGCCCTTTTCCACCTCGCTCTCGATAATCGAGCCCATAATATTATAGAGCGCGAATATCAGAAGCCCGGGCAGTATCAACGCGGTTATCCAAAGGCGCGTGTCCTTAAAAAAGCGGGCAAATTCCTTTTTTATTATGGTAAGTACCGTCTTCATTGCATTTCCCCCTTTACGCTCTTATAAAGGTCGAAAAACTTGTCTTCAAGATTCTTTTCCGCCGTGAGGTTTGCAAGCGTGTCCAGAGCAACCAGCCGTCCGTCTATGATTACGCCCACTCTGTCGCACAGCTTTTCGATAAGACTGAAAATGTGCGTGGACAGTATTATCGTCTTGCCCTCCCCGCGCATTTCCACAAGATAGTCCGTGACCGTCTTGGCGGTTAAGACGTCAAGACCGTTGGTCGGCTCGTCGAATATGATAAAGTCGGGGTCGTTGACGAGCGATATGACGAGGGACAGCTTCTGCTTCATACCCGTGGAAAGGTTAGCTACCTTCACCTCGGCAAACTTGTCTATGCCGAACTTTGAAAACATTTTATTCTTGCGCGCCGTCGCCGTTTCCTCGGGCACGTTGTAAAGCTTCGAGAAAAAGTCGTAAAGGTAATTGGGCGTGAAAAAATCTTCGAGCTTTAATTCGCTCGTCAAAAAGCCTATCTTCGAGCGCACGCCGTACGGGTCGGCGACTATGCTTGCGCCGTCGATTACCGCGTCGCCGCTGTCGGGCTTGATGAGCGTTGCGAGCATACGCAAAGTCGTAGTTTTGCCCGCGCCGTTTGGTCCTAACAGTCCGAAAATTTCACCCTTGTAAGCCGTGAACGACAGATCGTCCACCGCCCTTTTGTACGCTGCGCCGCCTTCGAGCTTTCGCTGCTTGCGGGACAGCTTGAACGTTTTGTTGAGATTTTTAACCTGTAATATTGCTTCCATACCCAAATTATACCATTTTCGGAAATACTGTTCAATGCCGTATTCTATAATTTTTACTGAAATATCGCAATTTTTACATAAAAAACGCGCCGTGACTGACGACGCTTTTTTTAATTAAAATTTACCGACGCACTGCAATATAATACAGGTAATTGCCAAAAGCACGAGATAAACGGAAAACCACTTGTAGTTAGCCTTTTTTATCGCGGCAAGCATTACCTTGATTGCGAACAGTCCCGCAACCGCCGAAATTATAAATCCGATTGCTATGCACCAGCCGAATTGTCCTCCCGCAACCTCGAACGAGTACGCAAGGCTCTCTTCGCCCTTGCCGATAAGCCCCTTAAAAAGCTCGACGGCAAACCCGCCTAAAATTACGGGTATGGACAGAAGAAACGAGAACCTCGAAACGTCCTCCGCCGTGCCGCCCGCAAACGTACCCGCCGCTATCGTAGAGCCGCTGCGCGACACCCCGGGCAGAATCGCCACCGCCTGCGCAAAACCCATAGGCAGAGTCGTGCGCCAGCAAAGGGGCAACTCACGCTTTCTGCGCTTTGCGAATACTTCGGTTGCAAACAGTACCGCCGCGGTGAACGTAAAAAACACTGCGAGCACTATCCCGACGTACTTTCCGCCCATTAAATGCACCTCGATAACGTCGTCTAATAAAAGCCCCGCAATGCCCGCGGGTATAGTTGCGACGACGAGATACAAAAGCGTTCTGAACGGCTTTTTAAACAGGTCGAGAATATCCCTGAAAAAAATAATGCACACCGCCACGAGAGTGCCGAGGTGCAATATAATATTGAAAAATAATTCCGCCCCGCCGATATTAATTCCGAGCACCCGCTGTAAAAAGGTCAGGTGCCCGCTCGACGAGACGGGTAAAAATTCTGTTAATCCCTGTGTAAGCCCTAAAACAATCGCTTGCCACCACTGCATTCGGTTATTTCCCTATATTTTTGTACGCGTCCTTATAAACTTTGACCGCCTTGTCGGTGTTGTATTCCTTCAACACCGTGTTGTTCTTTAAGGTAACCTCTTTTGCAAGGTGGGAATCCTTTATCCAGTTGTAGAAACGGTTTTCGAAAGTGCCTTCCTGTTCGACTCTTTCGGCAGTAAACTGCGGCTTGTAAACCTCGCTGCCGCCGTTAGCCAGCTCGCCCGAAATATCGAACGTTTCGGTGACGTAGATTATATGCCAACCGTAGTCGCCCGCGCAAATTTTAAATGCGCCCGCGCCCTCTTTTACGGCTTCCTGCGCCGCGTACTCGAACTCCTTGATGTAGTTGGTTTCGTACGCCGATACGCTGTAACCGATATACTGCGATAAAACGCCCGTATCCGTCGTGTACGCGTACTGCAATTCGTTGACGGCGCTCATAGCCTTGTAACGGTCGCTTTCGGCAAGGAACATATTTTCCCTGCTGCCGTCCGTGAAATTAACCTTGCCGCTTCCGTAAACCAGAGTCGAATAGTCGACTTTCTTGGTTGCGCCCTCGGTGTAGTCGGACTCTTTATATGCGTAGTAATTATCGTTTCTATTATAGGTGACGTGCGTGCCGCCGCCGAGTACGTAATTAATATATGCTTCGAATTCGTCCATCATACCGTCGATATCGAGTTTGTTGGGTATCAACGTGTAGCTTCCTTCGGAATTCTTTTTAACCTTGCCGTTGTAAGTGTACAGACCCGTATACTTTTCGAGAGGCTTGTACTGCTTGGTTTCGTCGTCTTTTAAGGTATCGGCAAGATTGTTTTTGAAGAACAGGTAATCCCTGCCCGCAACGCCGTTGTCAAAGTAGGCAATCTTGTCCGCCCTTTCCTCGTTGTATTCCTTTACGTTGAACGAATAGTCCTTTTCGCCGTTGAACCACGCCGCGCGCTGGTCGGTCGTCTGGATATTCTTCAAGAGCTTGTTTCTCTCGATGAAATACTGAGCTTCGCTGTATATCTCGCTGTCGCGGGCATTCTGCAAAGTTTTAAGCTGAGCTTCCTGCGCCTTGGAGAAGGGCAGCAGAATGTTGTATACGTAGCCGAACGTGCGGTTTTCCGTGTCGTTTTCGCCCTGCTTGGTCGAGGGGCTGTAAAGAATGAACTTCGTGTCCGACAGAGTGCCCATCGTGCTCTCGAAAGTAGACGCGCCGAATTCCTTCGACTGACCGCCCAGAAGGTCGTCGTACTGCTTTTCGACATAGGAATAGCTTCCGTCTTCCTCTTTGCCGATCTTGCCTTCCTGCTCCTCTTTTATCTTGTCGTTGAACTGCGATACTATCGCCGACTGCAACTGCGAAACATACGTCTCCTGAACGTACGAAAGCTTCCATATATCGGTCGTCTTCGAGTCCTCTTCGGTCAGGACATAATTGGATTCAAGGCTTTTGAGGAAAGACGCGTACGCCTTCTGTCTCGTGACCTTGGTAGTGCCGTCGAGCGGCTCGTAATCCTCGTTGTCGACAGCCGTCTGAATATCGGAAAGAAGATAGCCCTCGTAGCCGGTGTAAACGCCGTAACCCTCGGGAACGTAATCGTCAACCGTCGAATCTATGCCCGTAGGAGTCGAGCGCGTGCCGCTGCCCGAGTACTCGTCGTCCTCGTCTTCGTCCTCGATATATCTGCGCTCCGCGCTGTCGAGAACGGAATTGAGCATTGACTGCAGGCTGTATACCACCCGCTTAACGTCGGCGGAATCCTCTCCGCCGAGAATATATTCGTATTTTTTTGCTTCGGTGGGAAGCGCAAGATATTCCGAGAGCGCGCCGTCGCCCATCGATTTAAGCATATAGACGGTTGCGTACTGCGTCGTTACAGCACCCGAAACAAGGCTGTCTTTGAGTCCTTCGAATATCACGTCGTACGAATCCTGCTGATACTGATAGTTGCCGTTAGAGTAAGCGGTCATCAGATCGCTCTTGTAAAACACCTTGTCGGTTATTACCGCTTTGTACTCTTCGCCGAACTCTTCTTTGAAAGCGTCGACTTTGGATATGTTTACGACTGCGACCGTCTGTTTGAGGTCCGCCTCGTTATTCGTTGCCGTACAGCCCGTAAACGCCGCACCCATAACGAGCGACGCCGCAACGGCAAGGCAAATGAGTTTCTTTCTGCTTTTCATTGATTTTAGTTATCTCCGCGATAAAAGATACCGCGCGCGTAAATTGCGCGTTGTGTCTAATTATATAATATTTAATTGCCGTTGACAAATAATTTTGACGCATTTTATTTAAAACTTGCGGCAAATTTTAAAAATTTGGTCATAGCCAGCATAGTTTTCGTCTGCGACGATTGCGGCGCGAACACCGCCTGCACGCCTTTTGCCATTGAAAGCTTGACTCCCTGACCGTACTTTTCCAGCGCGGCGGCAAGGCGCGCGTCCTTCAACGAATTGATGGACGCAAATTCCAGCGCGCCCCCCTGTCCGTCTACCGACACCTTTTTTACGTTGAAATGCGCCGCGTACGATTTGAGCACGGCGATAATGAGAAGGTTTAAAACCTCGTCGGGCATCGCTCCGTAGTTCTCCTCCACCGAACGGCAGACGCGCTTGTAGTCGTCCACCGAACGGATTTCGGCTATCTGCTTATAGCAGTCCATTCTGCCCGCGCTACTCTCGATATACGCCTCGGGAATGTACGCCGTCGCGTGGATATCCAGCTCGCAGGAAATCTGCTCGCCCGTAAGCTCCTCTTTGAGAAGTTTAGAGTATAGCTCATAGCCAACCTTGTCCATATGCCCGTGCTGTTCCGCGCCTAAAACGTTGCCCGCGCCTCTGATTTCGAGGTCGCGCATTGCGATTTTAAAGCCCGAACCGAGCTCCGTGAACTGCATTATTGCCTTTAAGCGTTCCGCCGCGTCCGCCGTCATAACCTTTTCGGGCTTGAACGTGAAGTAAGCCTGGGCAAGGCGCGAGCCGCGCCCTACTCTGCCCCTCAGCTGGTACAGCTGGGAAATGCCGAGGCGGTCGGCGTCGATTACTATTATCGTGTTCGCGTTGGGCAAATCTATTCCGTTTTCGATTATCGTCGTCGTGACGAGTACGTTTTTCTCGCCGCGGTAGAACGAGAACACGTTGTTTTCGAGCGTGGTCTTGTCCATTCTGCCGTGGGCGTACGTCACGCGCGCCTCGGGAATAATCTCGCAGATTTTGCCCGTGAACTGCGATATGGTTTCCACGCGGTTATACAGTATGAATACCTGACCGCCGCGGGTTATCTCCCTCACGACCGCGTCGCGTATCAGCGTTTCAGTTTCCTCGACGACGTACGTCTGCACGGGCAATCTGCGCGTAGGCGCGGTGTTTATCGTGCTTATGTCCCTTATGCCCGCAAGCGACATATGCAGCGTGCGGGGTATGGGCGTTGCCGTCATCGTAAGACAGTCGACGTCCGATTTTATGTGCTTGATTTTTTCCTTGTGCTCCACGCCGAACCGCTGTTCCTCGTCGAGAACCAGAAGCCCGAGGTCTTTGAATTTGACGTCGTCGGACAAAAGGCGGTGCGTGCCTATAAGCAAGTCGACCTCGCCGCGGGCGAGAGCCGCCAGGGTCTGTTCCTGCTGTTTGGGAGTTTTGAAGCGGTTGAGCTTTTCGACGCGCACGCCGAACTCTTTGAACCGCTCGCACGCCGTCTGGTAATGCTGTTCGGAAAGTATGGTGCTCGGGCACATCAGCGCCGCCTGCCTGCCGCCCAAAACACACAGATAAATCGCGCGGAGAGCCACCTCGGTTTTGCCGTAGCCGACGTCGCCGCACAGCAGTCTGTCCATTACTTTATCCGAGCACATATCCTGCTTGATTTCCTCTATGCAGGTCAGCTGATCGGGCGTTTCCTCGTGAATGAACGCGCTCTCGAACTCCTCCATCATAACCGCGTTTTCGGGGAAGCAATAGCCCCGCCGCTCGCCCCTTTCCGCGTATAGAAGCTTTAAGTCGAACGCAAGTTTTTTGATGGAAGAGCGCACGCGCTCCTTGACCCTTTCGAACTCCGCGCCGCCTATCTTCGAGAGCGTGGGATTGCCGTCGCCGACGTACTTTGAAAGGATATCCATCTGCTCGACGGGCACGTATAAAACGTCGCCGCCGCGGTACTCGATGGAAACGTATTCCTTGATGCCGTCCGTCGTTTCGATTTTTTTGGTGCCCGTAATCTTGCCCACGCCGTGCTTTTCGTGCACCGCATAGTCGCCTATTTCGGGGGCGGCAAACATATCGCCGCGCCGTCTTCTTATGCGCTTTGTCGCGGGTTTGGTGTAGATATCACCGCTGCCGATTACCGCAAGACGGGCTTCGTGAATGATAAATCCTTTATCTAAATTTCCGCTCGAAACGGCAACGTCTTTGAGCGCGGATAGGTCGTACGGAACGGGATTGACCCCTATATATGCCTCGTTTAACAGTTCCACAAGCTTTTCATAACGCTGAACTCCGCCTGCGTATATGAGCACTCTGTACCCGCCCGAAAGCCACCGTTTCACGTCGTCGCAGAGCATAGGAACGTTGTTGAGGTATGACGGCGACGGCACCGATTTTAAGTTGTAAGTTTTGAGCGGACGGAAGAATCTGAGGTCGGTCGTAAATGTCTGCAACGCCACGTTCAGATAGCGCGAAAAACCCTGCGTGAACTGCTCTTCGGTCAGCAGTTGCCGCTTTGAAAACGCGCACACTTCGCCGCCCGCAAGCAGGTCGGAAAACCTCTCTTCGTGCTCCTTCAAAGCCGCTTTAAGACGGTCGTGGACGCTCTTACACTCGTCGAACACGACGGCAGTGTCGGGCGGAAGCAAGTCGAAAACCGTGCACGCACTGCCGAGCAGCGGGAACAGAAAATCCTGCCCCGCAAAGGGTGCGCCCGAGGCAAGCTTGCCGGCTATCTCCCCGCACACCGTGTGCAGGCGTTTGAACGCCGTTTCGCTCTTACACTCCTTCATACTGCGGTTGAGCTTTTCAATCAAACCGCTCACTTCGTCTTCGGTTATAAAGCAGTCGACGGCGGGCGCAAGAGTGACTTCGCCTATATCGTCAAGGCGCTCGCCGCTGACGAAATCGTAGGGACGGATACGCTCTACCGTATCTCCGAAAAAATCTATACGCACGGGATTTTCGCCCGTGACGGGATATATATCCAGAATGTCGCCGCGCACCGCAAACGCGCCCTTGCTTTCCACCGAATATTCGCGCACGTAGCCGAGCTGTACGAGCAGTTTGGGCAACGCCGCGTAGTCGTAGTCGTTGCCCGCTTTTAAAGTTATTACGGGCAGTTTTGCAGGCACGAGTTGCAGAGCCGCCTCCACTTCGCACACGACCACCTCCGCGCCCGACATAAGGTTGTAAAGCCCCTCTATTCTCTTGAAAAGCGCGTCCTTGGATACGGCGGTTTTGTACAGTAAAACGTCGTCCTTCGCGGCAAGGTAGGCGCACTTCTTGCCCGATAAAGTGCTTATTGCCGAGTACGCTTTGCCCGCCGAAACCGCGTCCGCCGCGATATACAGAACGGGGCGGTCGATAAGGCTTGCCGTCAGATATTTACGGCTGTCGTAAACGCCGAAAACCGCCGTCGGAGCACCGAGGCGGAGGTCGTTTTCCAGGGCGGGATATTCGCCCCCTAAGTTTTTGAAAGTAAAGAAATTTTTCACCCGCATTTACCTTTAATTGCCGCATATGTTGCGGGTAACTGAGTTTTTCAGCCGTTGAAGTCCGTCATAACGCGCTCGCACGGCTTGCCCTTAGCAAGCTCCACCGCCGCCTCCGCCGCGCGGTTGCAGGCGGATACGAACAGCTCGTAGTCCTCTTCTTTCACGTTGGACAAAACGTAGTTGATTATGGGGATATTCACCTCGCTGTCGCGTATGCCGATGCGTATTCTTTTGAAAGCCGCCGTACCGATTTCGGCGATTACCGAGCGCATACCGTTGTGCGTGCCCGCGCTGCCGTCGGGGCGTATTCTTATCTTGCCCTTGGGAATGTCGTAATCGTCGTATAAAATTACGAGCTCGTCGGGCGTGGCTTTGTACTTGGCAAGCAGCTGTTTTACCGCTCTGCCCGAGTTGTTCATATAGGTCAGAGGCTGAGCTAAGATTACCTTTTCGCCGTTAATATGCGCCTCGGCGGTGAGCGCCTCACACTCCCTCTTTTTGAACTTCACGCCGAGCATATTCGCCGCGTCGCCCACGGCGAGATAACCCATATTATGAAAGGTTTTAAAATATTTCTGCTCGGGATTTCCGAGCCCGACGATTATAAACATTCGCGCACCTTTAAAGATTATTAAAGCCACAACTTTCGCGCTGTGGCTTTTTGGTATTAGTCGTAGATTTTGCTCATCGGACGGTCCATATACACATTTTCTATCGCGTTTGCGAATATCGCCGACGTGGAAATCATCTTGAATATGGGCAACATCTTTTCCTGGGGAATATTTATGGTATCGAGGATTGCAAGCTCGGTTATGGGCGAAGCGGCAAGTCTTTCGATTGCGGGACCGGACAAAACGCCGTGCGAACAGCAAGCGTAAATTTCCTTTGCGCCCGCTTCCTTCAAAGCCTTTGCGCCCTGCACTATCGTGCCCGCGGTATCGATCATATCGTCGACCATAAGGCAGTTCTTGCCTTCGACGTCGCCTATTATATTCATAACCTCCATAACGTTCGCCTTGGGGCGGCGCTTGTCGATTATCGCCATCTTCGCGTCCATTCTTGCGGCAACCTTTCTCGCTCTGCCGACCGAACCGATATCGGGCGATACGACCACGAAGTTTTCGTCCACCTTCGGTTTGAAGTGGTTGTAAAGCGTGGGACCGCCGACGAGGTTATCGAGGGGAATATCGAAGAAACCCTGGATTTGCAGACAGTGCAGATCCATCGTAAGTATTCTGTCCGCGCCTGCCGAGGTTAAAAGATTTGCAACCAGCTTTGCGGTGATAGGCTCGCGCGAGCGCGCCTTTCTGTCCTGTCTTGCGTAACCGAAGTAGGGAATAACCGCGGTGATACGGCCCGCGCTTGCACGCTTAGCCGCGTCAATCATAATGAGCAGTTCCATAAGGTTGTTGTTTACGGGGTAGCTTGTCGACTGGATAAGGAACACGTCCTTGCCGCGTACCGTTTCGTCGAAACGCACGTAAATTTCGCCGTCGGAGAAGTGGGTTACTTCCATTTCACCGAGCGTGGTGTTCAGGTGCGCCGCAATTTTTTCCGCCAGGGGACGGTTGGAATTGCCCGAAAAAATCTTGATTTCGTTGCCGTGGTTAATCATTGGGTTTTGCCTCCGCTATTCATTTGTATTTGTTGTAAAAGTTTTCCCGCCCTTATCAACAATAATAGTTTACTTTAAAACGCGCGCGCAAGTCAAACGATAGCCGCCGCTAAAAATAATAACATTAAAATGTTAAAAAGTAACTTTTGAGTGAAAAATTTGTGACAAATCAAGCGCTTGACATTTGCGGCTATTAGTGATAGACTGATAACCGCGACATCAACTGAATAAAATAAAGTCATACGGATATACTTTCGGTAGAAGTGTATCTTCTTTTGCATTACAAAATCCGTTTGACGAATTATATGTAAAGTTGGTGTCGCAACCTACGAGAAGCGTACATTTTCTATATGTCGCTTCTTTCGGGAAGCGGCATTATTTTTACTGAAATTCATAAGGAGTTAAATATGAGAAAAAAACTACTTACTCTGTTGCTTATCGCGTCGGCGGTAACAGTCTCCGCACTTGCTCTCTGCGGGTGCAATAGCGGTAACGGCGGCAACGAAAGCAACACCGAAACAAACGATGAAAACAAGAAGCCCGGCAACAACTCCGGCGGCGAAGACCAGCATACACACGTTTTCGACAAGCAAGTTATACATATAAAATACGTACAGTCTTTTGCCAGCTGCACGCAAAAGGCGGTTTACTATTACTCCTGCGAATGTGGAGAAACGGGCACGCAAACGTTCGAGTACGGCGAAATTGGCAATCATTATTTTGACAGACAGAGAACGACGGAGGAATATTTGAAATCTGCGGCGGACTGCACTCATAAAGCCGTGTACTACCTCTCCTGCGGGTGCGGCGAAAAGGGTACTGAAACGTTCGAATACGGCGAACCCGCAGGTCACGTATTCCAAAGGGAAGCCGCGGAGGATAAATTTTTAAAGTATGCGGCTAACTGCACGGATAGCGCCGTTTACTATTATTCCTGCAACAACTGCGACGCTATTAACGATTTGAACCGCACCTTCGAGCACGGCGAACCCAACGGTCACACGTTTAACCGTCAAGCGGCGGAAAACCGATTTTTAATGACTGCGGCAGATTGTACCCATAAAGCCGTTTACTATTACGCCTGCAAAGACTGTAACCAAAGAGGCGAAACGACTTACGAATACGGCGAACCCAACGGTCATACCTTTGACAGGGAAGTCACGAACGATAAATTTTTGAAAGTTAAGGCGACATACCACGACAAAGCGGTCTACTACCGTTCCTGCCTCTGCGGAGAAAAGGGCGAAACCACCTTCGAGGGCAGCGTGCTCATTCCCACCGAAGGCATAACCTACTATTTAAACGATGACGGCACCGGATATATCGCCTCGAATCTTGCAAGCTCCTCGACAGAACGCGATATAGTATTTGCCGAAGAAATAGACGGCATTCCCGTCACGGCAATCGGGGGCAGAGTTTTCAACGAGTCAAGCAGAATAAAAAGCGTAATTATGCCCGACAGCGTTAAAATAATTAAAAATGCGGCATTTTACACCTGCGCTTATATGGAAAGTATAACCCTGAGCAAAAACCTTGAAGTTATCGAACCGAACGCATTTTTGAATTGCAGTTCGCTTAAAAGCATAGTCATTCCCGAAAGCGTGACAAGTATAGGACACGCCGCGTTTATGGACTGTCGGGCGCTTACCAGCATTACTCTGGGAAATGGCATAACCGCCATCGACAACGAGGTGTTCCAAAACTGTATAGGACTTAAAGAAATAACTTTCGGCAATAGCGTTAAGAGCATAGGAAATAGCGCGTTTCAAAATTGCAGAGAGCTTGAAAATATATATTTCGGCGATACGGCGGATAAATGGGCTACCATTGTCAAGGGCAGCAGTTGGAACCGTGAAGCCGAAAAATTAACGATTACTTGCGCCGACGATACAAAGTTGGATAAGGACGGGAATATAATAGAATAAGAAAAATAAAACGTTTAGCGCCGCGCGGCAAAAGGCCGCGCGGCGCTTTTTTTATTTCTTTTCCCTCAACCGCATTTCCGAGAAAAAGCGGGATAAAATTTCGCGGCACTCCTCTTC
>CAMWKX010000021.1 GCA_947174955.1 uncultured Clostridia bacterium
GCGCGTTTGTAACCGACGCGCCCACGCCGTGAAGTCCGCCCGAAAAGGCGTAGTTGCCGCTGTCGAATTTGCCGCCCGCGTGCAGCTTTGTAAATATCAGCTCGACGCCCGACATACCCGTCTTCGTGTTCGTATCCGTGGGCATACCTCTGCCGTTGTCCTCAACCGAAGCCGAGCCGTCCTTGTGCAGAATTACGGTGATTTCGTTTGCGTAGCCGTTTGCCGCCTCGTCGATTGCGTTGTCGACAATCTCCCAGAGGATATGGTGCAGACCCTTTATACCCGTCGAACCGATATACATACCGGGACGAACGCGGACCGCCTCCAAACCTTCCAGAACCTTTAAATCGTCTGCGTTGTAACTCTTCTCTGCCATAAACTTTTCCTGTTTGCTTTATTACTTAGTAAAAAATTACCACCATATAAAATTATACCATATATTGTATAAAAAAGCAAGCGTGAACACAATAAAAAGCCCTGCGCTTTATAAGCGCAGGGCTAACTTTTTTTATGAATTTATTCGACGCTACCCGCCTCGACGGAAGCCACAAACGGCAAATCTTCAAGCCGCTTATTCTGATAGTGAAGGAGCAGACCGATTGTGTTTGCCGCATTCATTAAAAGAGCCATTTCACCGTTTTGCCAGATACGGTTAGTATTGCAGGCGTCAACGCGGATATAGCCGTAGTTTTCGCCGTACGCCGCAATCTTGCAGTAAAGAACGGATTTTATATTCTGCTCTTCGTACTTCTTCTTGATTTCTTCGAACAAATCGTCGTCAAGACCGGACACGTTGCTTATGCCCGCATAACCCGCAGGGCTTATGAGCGCGTCGATAAGCTCGGTATGAATATGCTCGAAACGCTTCTGATTGGACAGCGTGTATATAATGCCGTGGTTTAAGCCGTTGGGAGCCTCTATGCACAGATGGTCGAACATATAATAGGAAATAAGGCTCTTGAAAGCAGTATTTATCGCAAGAGAAATATCCTCGCCGTTTGCCGTGAGGGCGGTAAACATAGTATGAACCAGCTGCATCTGAGTGAGCTGCTTATCCCTGTCCCTTTTAAGCGAAATGTTCGCGTGCTTTTCAGGCAGGTAAATGATAAAGCAGTTTCTGCCCTTCATCTTCGCCCTGTACAGCGCCTTGTCGGCAACGAGCATTAAATCTTTCGACGTCTGCGCGTTGAGAGGATAACGGGCAATACCCATCGATACGGTGACCGAAAGATTGGGAATTCCTTCGAACACTATGCCGCCGATACGGTTATTGACTTCGTGACCGATGTTCCAAACGTCTTTATATTCTTCGACGTCCTCGAAAATAAAGATAAATTCGTCGCCGCCGTAACGACCGACTACGCCCTTACCTCCCGCCATATTGACGAAAAATTCCGCCATCTGCGTAATTACGACGTCGCCGACCATATGTCCGTACGTGTCGTTGACGTTCTTGAAGTTATCTACGTCGACGAGGAAGAAACTGCACGTCTTTTTATTGGTGACGAGATATTCGAGATATCCGAATATCGCCTCTCTGTTCAATATGCCCGTAAGAGAATCAAGAGAATGACTCAGATCACGGCCCTTAAAATATTCGAATTGATCTAACGAATACTTTTCTTTCATATTCCCCCCTATATCCCATAAAATAGCAATATCTTTACTATCTTTTATTATTATATCACGCGTGCGGAAATTTGTCAATAGTTTACATAAAAAGCGGTAAAGCCCGAAAATACAAACTTTACCGCTATATATTATTTCTTGTTTTTATTCTTGCTCTTATCTTTACTCTCAACCTCGGAGTATACCGCGTCGATATCGCCCTTGTCCTTGGGCTTGATAACCAGCAATACGATAAGCGCAACCAGGCAAACGCCCGCAACCACGAACAGTATTACGGAAGTTTTGTTGTTTTCAATCCAGCTCTCGCTCTCGCCTTTGAGCGAGTTCGCCTGAACAGACGAAGCCACGGTTGCGTAATACGCGTCCGATTTAAGCGAACGGTTGTCCGTAAGCTGCAGTTCGAGCACGTAGAAATCTTCTACCGACTGCGGCGTAAACGTTACGCTCGACGCGTTCCAGTTGAGCGCCTTGAACAGCTCGTAATTCTCGTCGCTTTCCAGAAGGTCTTTCACGGGCTTGACGGTCGTAAAGTACCTGCGCGTATCGGGATTGTCGAAAATTTCCTTCGTCTTCGACACGAACGTATCGTAGTCGAGCACTTCCTGAGTGTCTTTGTAATATGCGTTTCTGTCGAAAACGTACAGCTTGTAGTTGGACGTGTACGTGCCGCTTACGCCGGTAATCTTGAAAGATACGCCGCTGTAATTGGACTTAACGTACGAAATCGAAAGATTTTCGGGCGGCTCCGCCGTAGCTTCCTTGTACGATACTTCAAACTCGAAGTAGGGCAGAAGTTCCGCAAAATCTTCATCCCACACGTCGCCGGAGGTAATCTCCTTCCACACAACCCTGCCGTATTCGTCCTTTTCGTTGGTCGGATATCTCATAGGATTGTTGAAAGCGTCTGTAACGTATATCGTAAATCTGTACGTTACGTCCGCGTCGTTAAGATCGATAGCAAGCTTGTTGTAAGAAAGCAGCGTGTGCGAACCGCTGTTCGCGCCCCTGTAATACAAGGAGTACTTCAGGTCGGTGGCGTTGAGATAGCCGTCGAGGAAATCGTACTCGATTGCGGGAAGATAGAACTTGTTGCCGCCCGCGTACAGCTTGCCGTCTTCGAGAGCTTCGATAGCCGCGTCAATCTTATCCTGGTATGCCGTCTGGAAGTCGATTACGCTCTGCTTGTACGCTTCGAGAGGTTCCTCGTCTTCCACGTCGTTATATCTTGCGTAGGTCGCGCCTTCCTTGCCTTTGATAAGCTTTAAGAATTTGGTTCCGTCGGTTTTCTGGCTGTTGTACTTGGTAACGTCTTCCAAAACCGCGTTATCCAGGTACCAGTCGACGAACACGACGTCGGTGTTAGCCATCGACGCGGTCGCGTAGTCGGAAAGTTCGTAGTAGATTTTTACAAGTCCCATTACGTCCGATTTGAGATAATCGCTCGGAACAAACGTGTTCTTATCCGAATAAATTCTGTCGCTCGACGCGGTAGTAATCTTTTTGAACGGGCTGGTCGGCTGTTTGGTCGTTTCGCCTTCGCCCTCTCCTTCGCCGCTCTCGCCCTCTTCGCCTTCGCCGGTCTGCTCGTCGTCGGTCTTCTTGGGTTCGTAATCTATTCTGTCGTATTCGAAATCGTTATCGGCAACCTGTTCGCCGGTGAGCACGTAGTAGTACGCCGTTGCGCGGCTGGAATTGCCGCTGACGTTGGCAAGCACGTCAATTACGCTGTACTGGAAGCCTATCGACTTGCCGTATTCGAGGTAGGCGGGCGTCTGCGAGAAACAGAGCACGGGCGCAGCCGTGTCCTTGATCTTGTAAACGTCACCGTCCTTGTGCATTTCGAACGACTGACCGCTTATATCCATAAGCACCATTTCCGCCTCGGCAACCTGGTCGTCCTCGTCGAAGATTGCGCCGAAGGTAATAGGAGTTACCGCGCTGTCGCCCGAAGCCACGTACGAAGCATAATCTTCGTTGACGTTCTTGAACGCACCTTCCGTATTTTCGCCGTTCAGCTTTATCGCATAGTCGCCCTGGCTGTATTCGTCGAGTTCGATTAAAATTTCGCCGTCCTTTGCCGCCGTACCGATTTCCTTTACCTCGGTAATCTCGGTAATTTTGTCGCCGTCCTTCTCTGCGGTAGTGGAAACGCCGATTTTAACGTTTTCGCCGTCCGCCGTGAAAACGAGGTAGTTAGTGCTCTTGCCGTCCTTGGTCAGCGTGTACTGCTGGGACTCGAATCTGATATAAAAATTCTTGAAGCTTAACGAAGGGAATTTCAGCTTTATGGAAAAATGCTTTTCTTCGGGCACGTTGAGATAGTTGCCCTCGCTGTCCTTGGTATTTCTTATCCACTTGTACGCGAGGTTCTGACGGTAGGAGATTGTTTCTTCCTTGCCGATTTTGAACAGTGTATAGTGCGTAGCCGTGTCGTTTTCGGGTTCGGTGGTGGAAATCTCCGCGCCGCGGATTGCCGTGTAGAATACCGAGTTGCCGTCAAGCTCGACGAAGCGGTCCTTGTGCTCGGTTGCCGCATACGCCGTCATACCGCGCGAGGCAAAGGCAAAAGCCGCCGCAGTAAATGCTACCGCCAGCGCCAAAAGCAACGTTATTAAAGTTAATTTCAGCTTCTTATATTTTTCCATATAATATAAACCTTGAAAAGAAAATTTCAATATAACAAATTGATTTTACACTAAAACGTGCGGGCTTGTCAATAACTTTCGCCGCGCGTTGGAAGATTATTACAATATAATTCGACCATTTATGTTACAGTCAAACGCAGAGAAGCAAGCAAGACAAGGCGCGCGAGCACCACCGAAGGAATTTACAGTGAAGTAAATGACTGAGGCGGCGCGGAGCGCAACGCTGTATTGCAACGCTTATATGCGTTTAGTTTTCGCCCGCTTTAAAGTTAGCCCAAACTCCCTCGTTATAGGGCGGCTCGATTTCGAAGCGCATTTTCTCGTTCGTCGTGGGGTGCGTAAACCGTAAGCTGTAAGCCCACAGCGCAAGCTTGCCTTTGACCGCCTTGTCGCCGCCGTAGCGCATATCGCCGTAAACGGGGCAGTTGATTGCCGCCGTCTGTACGCGTATCTGATGCGTCCTGCCCGTATGCAGTCTGATTTCCGCAAGGCTGAGTCCGCCCTTTTCCTCTCTTATCTCGTAGTCGAGCTCGGCGTACTTCGCCCCCTCCTCCGTCTGAGTGCACACGTAAACGGTGTTGTTTACGGTGCTCTTTCTGAGGTAGTTTTTAAGCGTCGCCTGCTTTTTCGACGGCACGCCGCAGAGCACCGCAAGGTACTTCTTTTCGAATCCGCCGTTTTTCATCTGCTCGGAGAGGCGCGCCGCGCCCTTGGACGTCTTGGCGAAAACCATCACGCCGCCCGTCGGTCTGTCGAGGCGGTGTACAAGTCCCAGAAACACGTTGCCGGGCTTTTGGTACGTTTCCTTTAAATAGCGCTTAACGCAGTCGAAGAGGTTGTCGTCGCCGCTCTCGTCGGGACAGCACGCGATATTCTGCGGCTTTAACACGACGATTACGTGATTGTCTTCGTGAAGAATGATTAAGTCCTGTACTTCCATTTTTGTATTCCCTTATTTCCCGATAAACATTCCGCTGCAACCGCAGGGAAGAACGATGCCCTCTTCGGTGGGCAACCCCACCTCGTACGCCTCGGCACTGCCCGAAAACTCTTTTAAAGTCAGCGTTAAAATATTTTTTATGACGGTGGGCTGCAACCCCGTGGTGTAACTGTTAATC
The DNA here is from genome assembly GCA_947174955.1 of uncultured Clostridia bacterium. Classification (GTDB taxonomy): domain Bacteria; phylum Bacillota; class Clostridia; order Christensenellales; family Borkfalkiaceae; genus Coproplasma. The sequence goes on from CAMWKX010000021.1 coordinate 5,393, forward strand.
AGCACGAACAGCGGGTTGTCAGACAGCACCTGCGAACAGAGAGTGACGAAGTCGAAGAGGTTGTCCTCTATCTTCCACATTTCGCCGTTGGGACCTCTGCCGTAGCTGGGCGGGTCCATAATTATCGCGTCGTACTTATTGCCGCGGCGGATTTCGCGTTTGACGAACTTGGCGCAGTCGTCGATTATGTAGCGTATTCCGCTGTCGATACCCGAAAGCCGCGCGTTTTCACCCGCACGCTCAACCATTCCCTTAGCCGCGTCCACGTGCACGACCTCCGCGCCCGCCTTGGCGCACGCAACCGTCGCTCCGCCCGTGTAGGCGAAAAGGTTTAAAACCTTTACAGGTTTATCGGGATTTTCGGCTTTCGCTCCCCCGATAAGCTCGCGCATTTTATCCCAGTTGACCGCCTGCTCCGGAAATAATCCGGTGTGCTTGAAGCCCATCGGCTTGACTGTGAAAGTCAAATCCTTATAGCTTATATTCCACTGTGCGGGAAAGCTCTTTCTTATCTGCCAGCCCCCGCCGCCCTTTTCGCTGCGGCGGTAAACGGCGTTTACGTCGGGGTACGAATACAAATCGCTCTGCGCGTGCCAGATGACCTGGGGGTCGGGGCGGAGCAACGTTACGTTCGCCCAGCGTTCGAGTTTCATTCCGTCGCCCGTGGCTATAATTTTATAATCTTTCCAGCAGTCGGCTACTTTCATACAAACGATTATAAAATAAAGTAAGAAAAATGTAAAGCAAAAGCGGGCGGCAAAATTGCCGCCCGCCGCGTTATTTAAGTGAACTGCACGAGATAATTGAAAAGCGTGTTGTAATAAGTGCCGAGGTACTGCCTCGCAACCTGGTCCTGCCTTAAAATCTGAATTCTCTCGTTGGGGTCTTCGATAGCAAGATAGTAGTCGCGCACCTCGATGTACCTTTCCATATACGAAAGCTCGTAGTTGACGATGTAGCCGTTCGTACCGTTGTTGCCCGTAGGTCCCATCTCCTGTCCGAGCGTCGGCTCGCCGAGCGACATATTAAACAGCATCTGCTCCCTTATGACTTCCACCTGATACTCGTACTCCGCCGTAAGCGAGGCGGTTATCTGCGTTAACAGCGTGGAGTTTTCCATACCGTTGGAATATATCAGCCGCTTCTGCTCGTCGATTTCCTGTAAGAGTTTGTGATAAAGCTCGTCCTTTCTCTGCTGAGCCGTGCGCAGAAGTTTGAGCCTTACCGTATCGAGTTTTTTAAGCTCCGCCTCGGTAATGTCTATTATATCGAACGTCATTTGCGCACCTCCCATTCCGCGGTCAAAGAGGTCACCGAGCCGTTGCCCTTCACCTTGAACACGAAGCTTTTCGCGCTCTCGGCGTAGCGGTACCTGCCCGCGCCCTCAGCGTAAAGCTTGCGCCCGTCGCAGTCGGTTTCCACCGTAAACTCGCCGCTTCCCTCCACGGTCAGACTTTTTAAAACCGCAGGTTTATCCTCGTCGTACCCGATAGGCTCGGACACCCATACGCGGTCGGGGTCGGGCAAATCGGGCATAAGCTTTCCGAGCGTCTTGTTCTGAAATACGTAGCCCTGGTCCGCGCAGAAGAACTGGCAGTAGCCGTTCTTGCAGAAGGGGTTGCCCGTACCCGCTTCCACGTCGTACATAAACAGATATTTTGCGCCGTCAATTAACGCGGAATAGTAGATATACCTGTCCTCAACCACCCTCGGATGATAGAGAACGTAGTCGGACATTATGCGCTCGAAGGGCGCCTTGGAAAGTGTTCCGCCGCCGTAAACGTACATACCGTTATGCGTATAAATAAACAGTTGCCCCCGACATATTGCCGAACTATCGGCATAAACGGGCGGCAGAGCGCGCTTATCGCATATATCCGCACGCATATGGCGCGAGTCGCCGAGAACGCTTATCGTGGTTAAACCTTTCTCGCGTACGATTACTATTTTTTCGTCGAGCACGAACAGGTTGAGCATCTTTCCGAGGTCGGGTTTAAGCCTGACGTAGCCCGCGCCGTCCACGCCCTCCGTCCAGTCCTGCAACGAATAGCCCGACCATCTCAAAAGATATCCGTCGTTTAAATCTATCGCAAAAAGTCTGCCGCAATGCATAACCGAAGCCGCAAGCTGCACGGGAATGGTATATATCTGCGCCTTTTTGTCCGGAGACGTCAGCGCAACTTTATTGCCGCCGACAACCGCGCTGTAATGCTCGCCGCCGACGATTACCGAGTGACAGCAGGGAAGACTTTCCGCAATCGTGCCCTCGGCAACGTGTCTGTTCACCGTCAGGTATTTATACGTATACAGCTTACCGTCGCTCGCCGCAAACACGGCTTTCGTGCCCGTCGGCATCCATTCCGCCATATGAACGTCGGGAATAATAATTAAAGTCGACGTTCTGCTGAACGTGAGCGCGGGCGTAATGCCGTTTTCACCCTTGAAATACCCCATCCGTTTGGCGCAATAGTCGGTTTTGCCGCCGATAATTACCTTTTTTTCAATCCGTGAATTAAATGTTTTGTGCGCCTTTAAAGAGTGTTTGTTCATATGCGCCTCCCGTCAGATCCACCTTCTCGGCGGTATTCTTCCCTTTACGCTGCTGCGGGATAACAGCATTTCGATTTCCGAGCGGTACTTGCTCTCCCACGCGTTGTACGCCTCGCTGTCGCCCGTAACCAGAGAATACTCGGCGGCCATACCGTACTCCACGAGCCGCGCGCCGACCGCAAAAACGGGATAAAAAAACTCGTCGTTTTCGCTCAGTACGGGCGGCAGATATTCGTAGTATACGATGATATTTTTGGCGTTTGTACGTAAATAGTCGGGGTATATGTGCCACTCAACGGGGTTTTTACCGTCGGTTACGCGGTTGATTTTAAAGGGCGCCTTCAAAAATTCGCCAAAGCTGTATATGCCGTCCTCCGAGCTCATTTCCTCCTCGGTGTCGAGCGGAAAATACCCGCGCGCAAGCTCGTCCAGAACCGCGTTAAGGTAGGTAAGCAGTGCGCGTTTAAGGCGCACTGCCTCGTCGGTCGGACTGCCCGCTTCGATGCTGTCAGCCGCCGCCGTTCTACCCGTAAGGCGCATTGCGTTGCATATAATCTGTAAAACTGTCATTGCGCCTCCTCAATCTTTAAGCGGTCTTGTCGAGAATTATAACGCCCTGACCGCAGGGCTTTTTGCAGACCAGCTCTGCGTACTTTACGAGCGTAGCGGAATACGCCGCCTTGCCCGCAACCTGCTTTAAGATTCTGCCGCCCTCGTCCTCCAGCCAAGCCCAGTCGCACAGCTGGTTCAACGCGAAGTCGTCGGTGTTGACGAAGTAAATTCTGTCGTCGGGGCAGAACTTGTCGGCGAAAACGGGCACGTCGTTTACGACTATGCTCGAATAGCCCGCCGCAATGTCAGAGGTGTTGACAATTCTGCGCGAAGAATTCATAAGCGCCGCAATCTGCTTTCTCACCTTGTGCGAGCAAAGTATCATATTGACCTTGCCGTCCGCGCTCTCCTCGATAGTGTCGATGACGTCGATAATGTCGCTTTCGGTAAAGCCCGTGGGCGTGCAGTGCTTGACGTAGGGCTGGAAATATGCGTCGTTGCTCTTGGTGTAGCCGTACAGCGTTGCGCCGTCGAATATGCCCGAAAGTCCGATGAGCTCGTTGCCCTGCGCGCCCGCAAGGCAGATTTTTTCACCGCCGGAAAGGGTTTCGGTGATAGAAATATCGACGGTAATTTCCTTCTTCTCGGTATCTACCGCGGTTACGGTGTAAGTAGTAGTCAGCGCGCCTATCTTCACTTTCAAACCCTTGAAATAGCTCTTGGCGTTGTTAACAACGAGTACGGTAGCCGACTTTTTGGACTTGACCGTGCACAGAAGTCCGTTGCCATCGCCGTAGAGCATACGCGCAAAGTTGGCTTTCGCGCCCGCAACCAGTCCCTCCATTTCGGCGTTGAGAAGGTTGACGAACGCGCCCGCGGAATTTTCGGAAGCGCGCATAGCCTTGTCGGAAATTTCGATAGTGCCGTAAATGTTTTTCAAAGGCAAAGTCACGCCGTAGTATCTGTTGGAGCGGGGAGCGGGCAGAGCGCCGTCCTCCGCGCCCGCAACGACGCCCGCCATATCGCCCTTGGCGATTGCAATCTTTACGTCCTTGCCGAACACGTTTTCGCTTGTCTTTGCGATTGCGTTGAAGAAGGGCGAAACCTCACCCGAAAGCTGCGCGTTTACCGCGTCGAGATAGTAGTCTTTTAACGCCGCGTCGGCGTTGGTTATAGTTATCAATTAATTATCCTCCCTGTCTGAAAAAAGTTTACCCGCAAGCGCACCCGCCTCCTTTAACGTGGTGGGAGTGCGCCGCTGCGAAACAACGGCTCCGCCGCCCGTCACGAACGGCACGCCGCGTTTTGAAAACACGCCGTTGAGATACTCCTCTATTACGGCGTTTTTGACTTCGTCGCCGAGCATAGACGGCGTAATTTCCGCCCTGCTCTCCATTTGCGCCTCCTGCGAGGGAGCCTCCGCGTTTGCCGCCGCAACTGCCGCGGGCGCCTCGGTTTCCTTGTTCGCTTCAAGCTCTTTCAGCCTCTGACTGCGTCGGGTGAATTCGGCTTCGAGAGCCTGATAGGCGTCCATAAGGGCCTGTACGTCCTTGAACTTGCCGAGTCCTGCCGCAGCGTTCTCCTTTTCCGCCTCCGCGGTGTCTGCCGTAACCTCTTCGTTCCGTATCCGGTTATCCTTCATATTTTACCTCCGAAGTTTTTTTGTGTTGATATAAATGTGCGCATACGCGCTTTTCCTCGTCGGGCGTCAGCTTTTCGGTTAAAAGAAAAGCCGTGTGCTCCTCGATATGCACCTTGTGGTCGTCGTATTCGCGAACTTCCACGCTCTGTCCCTTTTTGAGCGCGTCGTTCTCCTCGGCGCACCGCTGACGGTGCAGCTCGTCCAGATCTCGCCCGCCCGTGTACCCGTTGTAGCCGAGCGACTTTAACAGTCTACCCTTGACGTGCGGGCTTATCTTACCGTTCTCGTCGGAGAACAGCCCCTTGTCAATCATATCGTAGATTATCGCTCTGCGGCGCGCGGGCGTCATATTGATATCGCTGTCGGCTTCGAGCACGACGTCGTCGCCCGTGATGTTGCTTTCCTTGAAGCTCACGCAGGACAGCACGTCGTTACCGCCCGAGATCTTGACCAGCCTCACCGACGAGGCGAACTGCCTGTAAAGGCGCAGGAGCATTCTGCCCATACCTTTGAGCGCCGAACGTATTTGGTCGTAACAAACGTTGAGCCGCGCCTCGTCCTGTTCGATGATGAGCTGCAAGCCAGTCGCCGAAGTGACCGAAGTGAACGCGCCCGCCTCCTGCGTTATTTCCGTCGTGCCGGAAATTTTGTAGAACTCCTTTTCGAGCCGCTCCTCTTCCTGCATAAATTCGGCGGGCACGCTGCCAAGAGTTAGCATTTCGGGCGGGTTTGCACCCTGCCTGTACACGATTACTTTACCGGGAACAAGCCCGTCTTCGACAAGCTCGTCCGTGTCCACCGACCCCTCCTCGACGGCAACCGTGCCCATCGAAATGCGGTTTAAGAACTCGTGTTTGCGGTTCTTGACCGCATTGTACGCGCGCTGTACGGGTATGAGCCTTTCCACCACGCAGGAGCCGAAGAACGAGCCCGCAACGGGCAGCGAATACTGCACCACGAAAGGATAAGTGCGCGTACCGTTTTCGCCGTTGAGGTAAGGAAGTTCGCCGTCGAAGAGCAGTTTTCCGCCCGCCACGATGGTCAGTCTGCCGTCGGGAAATTGCGAATTGGGGCGCACATATCTTTCGATTACCACTTCGTAGCCGTGTTTTACCGAGCACGCGCATCTGCCGTTATCCCCGCCTCCGTGCGAAGAAACGCCCGCGCGGCTCTGTGAATATTCGTCTATATCCCGCCCCTCGACGCGCACGCCGTACGCAGTGAAAATATCGTCGGCGGGCACCGCTCTCGCGTGAATTATGCTCGGCTGATTGTACAGATTTTCCTCGGAAAGCGAGTCGGGATAAATCTCGAACGGCGACACGACCGAAACTCTCACTTTTCCCTCCTTCACGCTTGCGCCGTCGAAGGTTTTACCTATCTCGTTGCCCGCATAGCCGTCCCAGATAATCTTGTAGAACGCCGTGCCGCACGTCTCCGACCAGACGGTAGCCTTAGTGAGCGCGCCGTCGATATCGCAGTCCTCGCACGCGGCGTTAAGTATTGCCGAGGCAATTTTAGCCGAACGCCTGTCCTCGTCGTCCTCGCTCGCCGCTCTCACCGCAAGGCGCGGGCGTATGCCCGTAAGCTTGCAGCAGCGCATATCTATCGTGGGCGCAATATAGTTGAACACCCGCTTCTGCTGCCAGAAGTACCCGCCGTTGTCCGCCTCTATCTCCCCTAAACGGTTTACGTCGCAGTACTGGTTGCCGTTGACGAAGTTGATATTGAGTTGCCAGCCGCGCTCTAAAAGTCTGCGCTCCTCCTGCCTCCTTTTAAAGTCGGCGTACACCTCGGAAACGAGCGCCTCCTCGAGTTTTGCATTTTTGTCGTTACTGTCAGTCACAGTCACCCTCCTTTAACATTTTAATTAAATTTTCGCGCTCGGCGGCGAGCTCCTCGTCGGTCGCGCCGACCGTACTCTCGCTTTCGAGCAGCATCTTTACAGCCTTGATATCGGGCGGAATTTCCCGCCTCGTCACCTTCTTTTTTACAAGTTTGAGTTCGCCGTCCTCCACCGTAAACTCTTCGATTACCTCGCTTGCGGACAGTCCCACGGCGCACTTGGTAAGCGCTTCCTTCACGCTTTCACGCTTTTCCACTTTTCTTTCTCAGCCTCCTTATCCTCCTCATTTTGTCGGCGTAGACCGCGCTATCCGACTCCTCCTTTACGGCGGGGCGCGGACGGGACATAATAAAATATCTCAGCTCGTCCATACAGTGGTCGTCCACCTTGACGGGGCTGTCGCCGTCCGACCAGTGATAGCGCAGAAACTCGTCGATCATATTTTTGCACGTGTCGAAAATATAGATATCCGGCATACCGTTGCCCTTTTTCAGGTACTCCTTGACACGGCATATGCCCGCAAAGACGTCCTTGTTGACCTTGGTGTTGACGAGTATCCCTTTCTCGCAGAACAGCTCGGCAACGCTCTTTGCCGAAGCGAGCGTGCGCTGGTTTGCCGCACTGTCTATAAGCGCGCAGATTCTGCCCTTGAAGTCGGTTTTCCACCCTATTCGCGCGGATATATCCCTCAACGAACGCGCGTGAGCGTCGATATCCAGCCCCGCCGCAAAGTGCTCGGCAACCACGTAAATATTGCCGTCCCAGTCGACCGCGTACCAGTGCGCCGA
>CAMWKX010000022.1 GCA_947174955.1 uncultured Clostridia bacterium
ATTATAAGCATTATGGCAGGGGTAAAAAAGTCGACTATTAAAAATTCTTTCGGCGTGGGTCTTATTAAGGTTGCCCGCTGTATGCCGAACCTGCCCTGCATTGCGGGCTACGGTATGCTTTGCGTTGACGTTACCGACTTCAACAAGAATACCGACGACTCCGACTTCATCTTTAATCTGTTGGGTTGCCTCGGGCGCGTTTTGAGCGTGAGCGAGGATAAACTCGACGCGGTTACGGGCATAAGCGGCAGCGGACCAGCATACGCTTTTATATTTATCGACAGTCTTATCGACGCGGGCGTAAAGCAGGGGCTGACGGCGGACGAAGCAAAACTCCTTGCATTGCAGACCGTCTGGGGCAGTTGCGGTATGCTTATGGAGAGCGAAAGGCCGCTTTCCGAGCTTATAATGAACGTGTGCAGCAAGGGCGGCACGACTATCGAGGCGGTAAAGGTATTCGAGCAGAACAACTTCCGCGGCATCGTATCAGACGCAGTTGACGCGTGCGTAAAGCGCTCGAAAGAGCTTTCCGACCAATGAAGAAGGTAATTTTATATACGGACGGCGCGTGCTCGGGCAACCCCGGAGTCGGCGGCTGGGGCGCGGTTTTAATGTACAACGGACACGAAAAGCGCATATCCGGCGCGGAGCAGTCTACTACAAACAACCGAATGGAAATATTTGCGGTTATCAGCGGATTGGAGTGTTTAAAGGAGCCGTGCGAGGTGACCGTTTACAGCGATTCCGCTTACACGGTAAACGCGTTTTCGAGCGGCTGGGTATACGGCTGGGAGAAGAGCGGCTGGAAAAAGGCAGACAACAAACCCGTATTAAACGTTGATTTGTGGCAGAGGCTGCTCGCATTAACGCGTACACATAAAGTGGAGTTTGTCAAAGTGAAGGGACACGCCGACAACGAATACAACAATATCTGCGATAAACTCGCAACCGACGCAATTAAAAATTTTCAAACGGCATAAACGCTTACTATATTACCATAATAATATAGTAATGGAAAATGCCGATAACTTTTTAAAACAGTGTAAAAATAGTCGCGGCGCGGCAAAGATTGCCTTCAATATTCTGACGGCGGTCTTTTGCACGCTTGCGGCTTTTCTTTTTGCCTCGCTCGGTTACAGATACAAAGGCTTGACTTTTATTGAGGCAAATTATACGCTGTTGTTCTGGCTTACCGCGGGAATTCTTTCCGCGCTTTTGATTGCTTACTTAGTATTCTACGTGATAAATCTGCAGGCGGCGCACCGACTTATTCTGTGCACGCTCATATTTCTCGACGTGGTTGCGGTTACGTTTTTCGTAATCAGCGCAACGGGCATAATCTCCAAGCTTACGAGTATTTCCGCGCTCAGAGATTACATTGCAAGCTTCGGCGCAACCGCCGTTCTGATATTCATTTTATTTCAGTTTTTGCAGGTTGTCATACTGCCTATACCTGGATCGGTTTCCGTGGGCGTCGGCGTTGCTCTGTTCGGACCGTTAAGATGCTCGATTTTCAGCTTTATCGGAATATTTTCAGGCTCGGTCGTAGCGTTTGCGATTGGCAGAGTGATAGGATACAAAGCTGTGTGCTGGATTGTCGGCAAGGACGATTTGGACAAGTGGCTTGAAAAAGTTAAAGGTAAAGACTATCTTTTGCTTTCCATTATGTTCTTGTTGCCGCTGTTTCCCGACGATATTCTGTGCTTTGTCGCGGGATTGTCGTCGATTACCTGGAATTATTTTATAGTTATGATCACCGTTACACGCTTAATCTCGGTGTTTACGACGTCGTATTCATTGCAGCTTATTCCGTTTAACACCTGGTGGGGTATTGCGATATGGGTTGCGCTCGGAGCGTTGGTAGTGCTTGCCTTCTGGCTGGTATGGAAATATTCGGACAAAATCGACGCGTTTTTAAAGAGTAAATTGAAAAGAAAAACCAAAAACAACGAGTAAAATTTTCAGCCTTCCGAAATAGCAAAACGGAAGGCTTTTCTTTGTAAAAATCGGTCGAAAATCAGTTGATTTTTTTTGGCAGAATTGGTAAAATTATATAGGTTAAAATTTTTTTATCGGGAGTTTTTTCAGTGGATAAAATAAAGTTGTTAAAGGAAAGAAAGGAAAAGCTTTTCGCCGCGGGCAAACAGGTTCGCGCGGAGATTGACGCTCTTGTAGACAAGGGTAGTTTCGTAGAGCTTTCGACCTATTCTTTTTCCGAAAGCGAGTACTACGACGGTACGGCTGAGGGCGAGGGTGTTGTCTGCGGTTTTGCCACAATCGACGACTGTCCTTACTATATCGTCGCGCAGAACGCGGCGGTGTTGAACGGCGGCGTAAGCAAGGCTAACTGCGATAAGATGATTAAATGCTTGGAGCAGGCGGAAAAGAATGATACGCCCGTTATCTATTTGCTTTCTTCACAAGGTGTGAGAGTGGGTGAGGGCGTAAACGTACTCGAAGGCATTTCCGCGCTTTTGAAAAAAGCAAGGAGCTTAACAAGCGTAGCTCAGTACCTAATTGTTAACGGCGAGGTTTACGGTCAGATTGCGCTTTTAGCGGGTATTTGCGATTTCACTTTCTTTATTGAAAAGAAATCTGTACTCGCATTAACAAGTCCTTTGGTAATTACCGCGGCAGCCGGACAGAATTTACCCAAGGAAAAGATAGGCGGCGCGGAAGCTTTGAATAAAACTACGTTGCCGACTTTCGTAGTTAAAGATTTGGCGGAAGTTGCCGTAAAAATCAAGGCTGTAAACGAAACTCTAAATACAAAAGTAGTCGACTGCGAGGAGTTAAATGTATCTTTGCCCGCACTCAATAAAAAGTGTGACGCGAAGTCGCTTTTAAGCGTTTTCGATAAGAATTCGGCTATCGAACTTTGGGCAGGTACCGCACCCGAAGTCAAATGCTATCTGGCAAGAATAGGAGGCATTGCAGTTGCTGCGGTAATCTTCGATAACGAGGACGGAGTTAAACTTTGCCCCGTAAAAATTAACAAGCTGTACACTTTCGCGTGGCTTGCAGGTGAGTACAATCTACCTTACGTTACGTTTGTCAACACTCTCGGAGTTAAAGAAACGCCCGAAGTTGCAAACAGCATTTTAATCGACTATGCCTGCGGTTATATCAATGAATTGTCCTGGATGGACGTTCCAAAAATTTCCGTCGTTTACGGCAAGGCAATCGGTTTGGGTTACACTCTGTTTGCGGCTAAATCTATGGGCTATGATTTTACGTATGCGTTTGCTAACGCTAAAATCGCGCTGTTTGACAGCGCTCAGGGCGCGGAAATCGAGCTTGCGACCGACGGCAAGGCGGATATGGCTAAGCTTGCCGAGAAGTATGCGGACGAAAATTCCGACCCTATAAACGCGGCGAAAGGCGGCTATATCGACAACATTATAGAGCCTGCGTTCGTAAGACAGTATCTCATTGCATCGTTGCAGATGCAGATAAAGTGAGGGAAGTATGCTGAATAATCTGATGGCGATAATTCAGGGCGACGGCTCCAACTGGGCAGGTCAGCAGAAATCGCCCAAAAACTTTTATTTCGATAATTTCGGCGAGGCGGCGCTGTACGCGCTAATCGGCTTTGTGGTCGTTTTCGTCGGCATAATTATAATTATCGGCATTATCTGGCTGGTCGGTCTAATAATGCGCAAGACCAACAACCTTGAATTTTTAACTAAAAAACGCGAAAAGAAAGCCAAAGTTGAGAAGGGTGCTGAAGCTCCCGCAGTTGCGACTTCGGAAGACGATATACCCGACGAGGTGAAGGCGGCGATAGTTGCGGCGATTATGGCTTACTATTCAGAGAGCGAAGAAAAGTGTGAATTCACGGTTAAAAGAATTAAGAGAATTTAAGGAGAAATTAATATATGCGTAATTTTGTTGTTACAATCGACGGTAAGAGCTATTCCGTAGGCGTTGAAGAGGTCGGCGAAAGCGAGAGCGTAGCCCCCGTAGTTACCAAAATCGAAAAGACTGCTCCCGCGGCTGCACCCAAGGCGGCTCCCGCTAACGGCGAAAAGGTTTTGTCGCCCTTCCCCGGTCTTATCAAAAAGATACTTGTTAACGACGGCGACACGGTTAAAAAGGATCAGCCCATAATCGTTCTGGAAGCAATGAAGATGGACAACGATATCACCGCGCCCTGCGACGGAAAAGTTACGATTTCGGTTGCGAAGGGAGCGAACGTAGAGACAAACGCAGTCCTTGCAGTTATCGGTTAATCGGAGGAAGAAATGCTTAATTCGTTACTCGCAAGTAACGGTATGGGGCAGATTTTCGTAAATCTTTTCAAGGATATGGGATTTATGAACGGAAGCTGGCAAAACTACGTTATGCTGCTTATCTCGTTCATTCTTATGTACCTTGCAATAGTCAAGAAATTCGAGCCTATGCTGTTGTTACCGATAGCATTCGGTATGTTTTTAATAAATATCCCCGGTGGCGAGCCCGTATTGTGGGGCACGCATCCCGTGGTGCCTGATCCCGCGGACCCCACAAAGAACATTGTCAACACGGCGTATGACGCAGTGCAGGACAGAGGACTTTTATGGTATCTGTATTTCGGCGTAGATAAGGTTATTTATCCTCCGCTGATTTTCCTCGGCATCGGCTGTATGACCGACTTCGGTCCCTTGATCGCCAACCCCAAGAGTATGCTTATCGGCGCGGGCGCACAGCTCGGTATATTTATTGCGTTTATGCTTGCAGTGTTCCTTGGATTCTCGGTTGCTGAGGCAGCGTCTATAGCAATAATCGGCGGTGCGGATGGTCCTACTGCAATAATGGTTACGAGTAAGCTTTCAAGCGAACTTATACCAATGATAGCCATTGCAGCGTACTCGTATATGGCGCTGATACCGATAATACAAAAACCGATAATGCGACTACTTACGACCAAAAAAGAGCGCACGATTAAGATGAAACAGCTCCGTCAGGTCAGCAAAATCGAAAAAGTGCTGTTCCCGATAATAGTTACGCTTGTCGTCGGACTGATTTTGCCGTCGTCGGTGCCTCTTTTAGGTATGCTTATGCTCGGTAATCTGTTCAGAGAATCGGGTGTTGTCGAAAGACTTTCGTCGCAGGCTCAGAACGGCTTAATGAACACTATCACGATTTTCCTCGGCGTTGCGGTAGGTTGCAAGGCTAAGGGCGAACTGTTCTTGCAGGTGCAGACGCTGTATATAATTATGCTCGGCTTGTTCGCATTTATCTGCGGCACGATCGGCGGACTGCTTGTTGCAAAGATTATGTGCAAGGTTACCAAGGGTAAAATCAATCCGCTTATCGGTTCGGCGGGCGTTTCGGCAGTGCCGATGGCGGCGCGAATATCCGAAGACGTAGGCAGAGAGTACGACCCTCAGAACCACTTGCTTATGCACGCAATGGGACCCAACGTGGCGGGCGTTATCGGCTCGGCGATAGCGGCGGGCGTATTACTTGCCTGCTTCGGCGGATACGTTAACGGAACCGGTTCGGCGGTGACTGCCGCAATTCAGTCGGTTATTGTTTAATCGGAGTATTTAAATATGGAAAAGAAAAAAGTTTTAATTACCGATACTATTTTGAGAGACGCGCACCAGTCACAGGCTGCTACGCGTATGAAGTTTGAGGAAATGGAGCCGGTTCTGCCGCTTTTGGACGATATTGGTTACTATTCGTTGGAAGCGTGGGGCGGAGCAACCTTCGACAGCTGTTTAAGATTTTTGAACGAAGATCCTTGGGACAGACTTAAAAATTTAAAGAAATACCTTAAAAAGACGCCCATACAGATGCTGCTTCGTGCGCAGAACCTTTTGGGTTACAGACATTATGCCGACGACGTCGTTGAAAAGTTCGTTGAAAAATCTATAGAAAACGGCATCGGCGTAATAAGATGTTTCGACGCTCTAAACGATCCGAGAAATCTCGAAGCATCGATGAAGGCGATTAAGAAGTACGGCGCGGGCGGTAAGTGCGTCTGCGAGGCGACCGTAGTTTATACGACCAGCCCCGTGCATACGACCGATTATTTCGTCAAACTTGCAAAGCAGTTGGAAGACACTGGTGCGGACAATATCTGTATAAAGGATATGGCAAACCTTTTATTGCCGTTTACGACCTACGAGCTTATAAGCAAGATTAAGGCAGAGCTTCGTCCCGAAACCAAAGTGCATCTGCACACGCACAACACTTCGGGTACCGGCGATATGATTAACCTTATGGCAATTCAGGCGGGTGTAGATATCGTAGACTGCGCGCTGTCGCCCTTGGGCAACGGCACGTCTAACCCCGCAACCGAACCGCTTGTTGCAACATTGAAAGGCACGGAGTACGATACGGGTATTGAAATCGAAAAGCTTCTGCCCATAATCAAGCACTTCAACGGAGTTGCGGCAAGACTTGAACAGGACGGCTTCCTTAATCCCAAGGTTAGAAAAATCGATATAAATACGCTTTTGTACCAGGTACCCGGCGGAATGCTTTCAAACCTTATGAACCAACTTAAACAAGCGGGACAGGAAGATAAACTTCCCGAATGTCTTGCGGAAGTTCCTCTTGTAAGAAAGGACTGCGGTTATCCTCCGTTAGTTACGCCGTCCAGCCAGATTGTAGGTACGCAGGCGGTATGGAACGTTTTGATGGGCAAGTACAAGACTATTACGGCGCAGTACAAGGACCTGATTTTGGGTAAGTACGGAGAGGTGCCTGGTGAAGTTAATGCGGATTTGATTAAGGAATGCACCAAAAATGGCGAAGAAATTATTACCTGCCGTCCCGCAGATTTGATTGCGGACGAAATGGAAACACTCACCGAAAAGGTAAAAGCCGACGGTTTCTACGAAAAAGAAGAGGACGTTCTTTCGTACGCATTGTTCCCCGAAGTTGCTACAAACTTCTTTAAGTGGCGCAAGGCGCAAAAGCAACTCGTTGACGTAGATATGGCTAAAAATCCCAACAAAGTATATCCTGTATAATTATAATGATTTGCGACGGAACTAAAAAGTTTCCGTCGCAATTAAAATTGATATGAAAGTTGCAGTTATCGGTGCGGGCGCTTCGGGACTGATGGCGGCGTATGCAGCCGCCGTTAACGGAAACGACGTAACCGTATTCGAAAAGAACGAAAAGTGCGGTAAAAAAATATATATAACGGGAAAGGGGCGTTGTAATCTTACAAACGCCGTTTCGCCGCAGGAATTTTTACAGAACGTCGTATCCAACTCCAAATTTTTAACGGGCGCTATATATTCTTTTTCATCGGACGACACCGTAAACTTTTTCGAAAACCTCGGACTGCATCTTAAAACCGAGAGGGGAAACCGCGTTTTCCCTGTAAGCGACAAGGCAAGCGACGTAACCAAATATCTTGAGAAAGCCTGCATTTCTGTCGGTGTAAAGTTTAATTTTAACAAAAAAGTTGACGGTTTGACTATTTTAAATAGTACTGTGTCAGACATAATCGTTAACAATAACAAAATTCCGTTCGATAAAGTTATTGTATGTACGGGCGGTTTAAGCTATCCTTTGACCGGCTCTACCGGTGACGGATATAAATTCGCTGAAAGCTGCGGCCATACGATAGTCGATTTAAAACCTGCGCTTTGCGGTTTGAATTTAAAGGGAAAGTACTTTTCCGAATTGCAGGGTTTATCGTTAAAAAACGTTAAACTTACGGTTTATTATGACGGAAAGATGCTCAAAAGCTTATTCGGAGAAATGCTGTTTACGCATTTCGGCGTTTCAGGTCCGCTTATTTTAACCATATCGAGCTTAATAAACCGACTTGATCTGAATAAGATTAAGCTTTCAATTGACTTGAAACCCGCTCTTTCAGACGAACAGCTTGACGAAAGAATTCTGCGCGATTTTTCACAGTCGCCAAATAAAACTATGGCGGTCGTGTTAAAGGGACTTTTACCGTCGTCGCTTATAGGCGAGGTTTTAAAACGCAGCGGCATCAATGGGGATAAAAAGGTTAACGCCGTATCAAAGTCTGAAAGACTTTCTCTATTGACATCAATGAAAAGTTTTGATATGCTTGTATCGTCTTTGAGACAGTTTGACGAGGCAATCGTTACAAGCGGCGGGGTTAACGTTAAGGAAGTTAACCCGAAGACTATGGAAAGTAAACTTATAAAAGGACTTTATTTTTGCGGCGAGGTTTTGGACGTTGACGCATTTACGGGCGGATTTAATCTGCAAATCGCGTTTTCTACCGGCTTTGCCGCGGGTAATTCAATTAAAGCGGAGGAAATATGAAAGCAATAAGAGGTGCAACGACTGTTACGGAAGATAAGCCTGACTTAATCAGACAGGCGGTTAAGGAGCTTTTGAACGCAATTTCGCAGGCTAACGGACTTGAAGCGGAGCAGATAATCTGCATTATGTTTTCAAGCACTTCGGACTTAAAGTCTTATTATCCCGCAAAGGCGGCGCGTGAAGCGGGGTATGCAACCTGCGCACTTTACTCGTCGCTCGAACCGGAAATCGGCGGCGCCTTGGAGAAATGTATCCGCGTTATGTTGCTTGTCGACGGTGACAAGCAACCCGAACACGTCTATCTTAACGGTGCTAAAAACCTCAGAAAAGATATAACTTCCGTGTTGAATATTGCCGTCGACGGTCCCGCAGGCAGCGGCAAAAGTACAGTTTGTAAACTTGTTGCAAAAAGACTCGGCATTCTGTATCTCGATACGGGCGCAATGTACAGGGCCATTGCCTATAAATGCGTTAAGGATAAAAGAGATTACGGCGATAAGGACGTAGTTAAACACATTATAAATAAGCTCAATCTTAAGGTCGAATACAGGGAAGGCAAACAGATTACGCTTTTGGACGGCGAGGACGTTTCGGAGCTGATAAGAACACCTCAGGTTTCGATGCTTGCTTCGTACATTTCCGCATACAGCTTCGTCCGCACGAAAATGGTGGCTCTGCAACGCGAAATCGTGCAGAAAACTTCGTGCATTTTAGACGGAAGAGATATAGGCACGAACGTGCTTCCCGACTGCAAGTTTAAATTTTATTTAAACGCATCTTCTGAAGTCAGAGCAAAAAGGCGGTTTGACGAAGATCAAGCCAAGGGCGGCACGCAGACTTTCGAACAGGTTTTAAAAGAAATCAACGAGCGCGATTTCCAGGACAAAAACCGTGCCGTTGCGCCCTTGCAGAAGGCAAAAGACGCGCTTGAAATCGACACGTCTTATATGGCTATCGACGAAGTGGTAAACGAAATTATAAGCAAAGTTCAGGAAAAAATTTAGACTATTTTATGGAACACATAGGCATAAAAAATATTCGCAGTCCGTTTAGGGTGGTTATTATTTTTTTATTTGTCATATCGCTGTTTTTCACCTTTTTTTTCTGGCTATCCGTAAGCAATGATTTGTACGCTGATTCTATGTTTCGTTACGGCAAAGAGGTGCAGGCGACGATAACGAGGGTTGGCTATATAGATGAAACCAACGACGATAACAGCCATTACAGCTATTGGCAAACTTACTACGAATACGTTGACGACGACGGCAGAAAATATTCGGGCGAGGCTTACAGTTTTGAAAGAAAGACGCAAGCGGAAGAGTATATAGGTAAAACGGTCAGGGTTGTAATAAATCCAAAAACGGGCGAGTCTGAAATCGGGTCTCTGGAACATTTCAAAAAGCAAAGTGAGGGGTACCAAACTCATTTAATTTGTGCGATTGTATTTTCTTCGTGCCTTGCAGTTGTTTCCATACCGTTTTTCTACCGTGTGGTATTCCGCATTCAACGCAATAAAAAAATCGTCAGTAAGCTTAAAAGCAAGTACGTCGACCGCGGAACAATTAGCGGTGAAGTCGTAAAAACGTTCGGATTGATTTGGTTTTACGTCAAAGTAAAATTTACGGACGAATTCGGCATAGCTCACGAAAAGTGGGCAGGCGACTGGTTCACTCGCAAGGAAGCAAAATTTTTAGAAGAAAAGAAGTATATATCGATAGTTCCGTACAAGAGTACATACGGCATTTTAGAGGAAATGCCAACCGCAAAAAAATCAAAAAAGAGTAAAGATAAATGAGCAAAAAAGAGAAGAAAACCAAGCTAAAACCGACAAAACTTGAAAAAACTTTCAAAAAACTGCACTTTTTTGAAAAATATCTGTACCGCGTATTTTGTCCCTATGTGAGGCACGGCAACCTGACAAAATATGAAGACACGCCGCTAATTACCATAGGCAATCATTACAGTTATATGGACGTGGTTTTTCCGTGCCTTGTAACCGACCGCCCCATACGTTTCATTGCAAAGCAGGAGCTTTACGACGACGGCGGATTTATGAAATGGTTCGTTAAAAAGTGCGAGTGTATTTTAGTCAAGCGCGACGGTTCGGACGTTCAGGCAATTAAGGATTCTATGCGCATTTTAAAGTCTGGCGGAGTAATAAATATATTCCCCGAGGGCACGCGCAATCATTCCTATGCCGAATTGTTACCCTTCCACAGCGGCGCGGCGGCGCTGTCCATTAAGACTCAGACGCCCATTATTCCGATTGTAAAAGTTACGAAAATCAAGCTCTTTAAAAAGACTCACGTAATCTTCGGCGACCCTATCGAATTCCGTCAGTACTACGGCAAAAAAGTCACGAAAGAGCAGATTGAAGAATGCGACAATATTTTAAGGGAAGCTATGATGAATATGCGACTTGCTTTCCTCGATAAACACCCCATAAAGTTCAAGAGCGATAAAGTGTAATGCAGGTTTTCGTTGCGAAGAGCAGCGGCTTTTGCCGCGGAGTTAAAACTGCCGTCGATACGGCGATGAATATTCAGCCCGAAAACACGTACATTTTAGGTGAAATTATTCATAATACCGACGTTACGCAGGCGATAAAGACGCGTGGAATTACCGTGGTTGAGAATCTTGACGAGGTACCTGCCGACGCAACGGTTATATTCCGTTCGCACGGCGTTCCGCTCGGAATTTATGACGAGTGTAAAAAAAGAAACATAAAATATATCGACTGCACCTGTAAATTTGTGAACAATACTCAACGTATTGTTAAGAGTGAATATGAGAAGGGCAACAGTATTATTATCTGCGGAGAGCCTACTCATCCGGAAGTTATCGGTTTGCAGGGGTGGTGTGATAATACCGCGCTTGTAATCAGCAGTGAGAACGACGATTTCAGTTCTGTAATATCGAAAAACGTGAGCGTAGTGGCTCAAACTACGTTTTCGGTAGAAAAATTTGATAAAATAATAAAAAATATTGGAAAACTTTGTGAAAAATCAGTTGCCGTTTTTAAAACTATTTGTTATACTACTGTAAGTCGGCAAGTTGAAGCGAAAGAGCTTTCGCAGCTTTGCGACGCAATGATAGTAATAGGCGGACTGAACAGCAGTAACACAAACAAACTTTACGAAGTTTGTAGAAGCGGCTGTAAGAACGTTATAAGACTTGCAAGCTCGGCCGACTTTAATTACGAAACAATAAAAAATTTTAATAAAATAGGTATTGTGTCAGGGGCGTCAACCCCGAACGCGCAAACCCGGGAGGTTCTCTTAAAGATGGAAG
>CAMWKX010000023.1 GCA_947174955.1 uncultured Clostridia bacterium
TTCCCACCCCGCGCCGAACACGTCCATAGGCTTGTCGCACGTTCCCGAAAGATGCAGATCGCTTATCGAAAATATTTTCATATTTACAATTATATCACTAATCTTGCGTTAATTAAAGCGATTATGAGATTTCTCTAAAAATAGTTTAAAATAACATATTTTAGGCGATTATGCGTGACATAGTACTATTCAATTGCCGAAAAATACAAAAAATGGGCGGCAAAACTGTCAATTTTGCCGCCGCACGAGAATTGTAGCAATTTATAAAGCGGGCGCCTTTACGCCGTGAAACCACCTCTATTTGCAGTTGCAGTTTTTGCCCTGGGGATAGAGCGGCAGTTCGAAAAAGCCTGCGCACACTTCCTTTGAGTAGTCCTGTGCGGGGGGAATCGCGCAGTAACCGTAGCTGGGAATGAGCAGCTCCACGTCGATGGCAATTTTTAAAATTACCGTCGTGCACGCATTGACCGTAAACGTTCCGCCCTCGGCGTTGAACGTGCCCTCGGCGCATACGACCGAGCCCTGCGCCTCTACCCTGAAGGGCATAATCGACGGCGCGGGAACGTACAGAAGAACGTCCTCGGTGATAGCTATCGAAGCGGTGCCGACCCCCTCCACTCCGTTCGCGTCGGTGTAGATTACCTCCACGGGAATGTTAACGGTTGCCTGTACCCTTGCGCAGCCCTGTTTATCCGCAAGCCTGTCGACGCTCACGTTGGTAAGCGTAACACCCGCGTCCGTTGAGCGGGCGCTTATGAAGGTCAGGGGATATGTAGGATTGGCGGGCGTAAACGACGTAACCGTCAGCGTGTAGTTTTCTATCTGTACCTGCTTGATACCCGCGTCGAAAATTTTCTGTGCCTGAATGCACACCTTTTCGCACATTCCGTTGAGCGGGTTACCGCTTATCGTGCCGGGGCATTTGTCCGACTGAAAATTTGAAAAGAACGACATATTTACCTCCGTTTTTTTATTAACTGAATATTTCGGTTAATGTAATATATGCTTACGGCTTCGGAAAGGGTTACGGCAACCAGATTTTTAGCGTGGGATATACGGGTCTGCCGCCGTTCTCCGCGCGGAGCAGCGTTTCGTCGACCCCTTCCCTTTTCGACACGGTTGCATACGTGTCGCCGACCCGCGCATAGCAGAACCGTTTGGGCGGGGAAAGCTTTATTATTCCGCCGCAGAACACGTTCGGAACGGGACAACCGAACACGGAGGAAACCTCTTTATCGGTCACTCCCTTTCTTATCCTTAAAAATCTGCCCCTTTCCAAAGTAAGCGAAAACATACTATTATATATTCTCAATCGACATAATTTGTGAATATTCGGCAGCTTCGGTTTGTAGAATATTGTTGATGAAGAAGAAAAAGAAGAGCAATATTTATAAATCGGCGGCGCAGGTTACCGTATTTTCCACCTTGGAAAAGGCGCTGAGCTTTATTTACAGAATTATTCTTTCGCGCTCTATCGGCGCGGAAGGGCTGGGCATTTATCAGATTTGCCTTTCCGTCTTTTCGGTGTTTTTAACTGCCGCGTCGAGCGGTATTCCCGTGACCGTTTCCCGTCTGATTGCAAAAAACACGGCGACTGGCAACGCAAAGGGCAAGCACGCGGTAGTTACGGCGGGCATTTTATGTACGATGATGTTCACCGTTCCCGCTGCGCTCGTAATGTTTCTCGCCCGAGATCTGTACGCGTTCTTATTCCCCGACCGCGACTGCGTTAAAATCTTCCTCTGGCTGCTCCCCGGGCTGATTTTAACCTCCATTTACGCGATAATGCGCGGCTCTTTCTGGGGGAACAAGCAGTTTTTGCCGTACAGCATTATTGAGCTTGCCGAAAACGCCGTTATGGTTGCGTGCGGCTGCGTGCTCATCGGCTTTGCCCACACCGCAAAGGACGGCGCGCGTATGGCAATAATAGCCGTGCTCGTTTCCTACATATTCTCGTTTGCCGTTTCCCTCGGCTGGTATTTTATAAAGGGCGGCAAAATCGTCAATCCCAAGCCGCAGTTCAAGCCGCTCGTAAAAGCTTCTCTGCCCATAACGGCTATGAGAACTTCGACCTCCCTTTTAAACTCGTGCGTGGCAATGTTCCTGCCCGCCCTTTTATCCAAAGCGTGCGGATACACGGGCAGCGAGGCGCTCGCCCTTTACGGCACGGTTATCGGTATGAGCGTGCCGATGCTGATGATACCAAACTCGCTCATAGGCTCGATTGCCGTAGTCGTCGCGCCCGAGATGAGCGAGAACTTTTACGCAAAGCGTAACGAGCTTTTAAAACGCGATATCGAGAGGACGATTAAGTCGTCGGTGCTCATTGCGACGGTGCTCATTCCCGTAATGTTTACACTCGGCAAGGATATCGGCGTGCTCTTCTATGCAAGCGAACTGAGCGGCACGGTAATGAGCAGATTTTCATTTATGATGCTGCCAATGTGCATATCTATGATAACTACCACCATATTAAACTCGCTCAATTTCGAGGTGCGCACCCTCATATATTTCTTTATCGGCGCGATTGCTATGATAGGCACCATTTTGGGCTTTACGCATCTTTTGGGCATAAACGCTTATATGGTCGGGCTGTCGCTCGATTTCGTTATTACAGCCGCGCTCAATTTGCGCCTTTTAAAGAAAAACTGCCCCGAAATCAACTATTTCGGCTACCTTTTAAAGAGCATTGCCATCTGCGCGTTTGCGTGTCTTTTCGGGCATCTGCTTTCCAATCTGTTCGCCGTTATTCTGCCTCCGCTGTGGAGGGTTATCGTGTGCGGCGGCGTGGTTGCCGTATTTGCCGTAGGCGCTTTCTGCGGTATGGAGATGGTGTCGGCGCGCCCCATAAAAAAACTCTTTTCCCGTGCTTAACCCGCCCGCCTTTCCTGCAACTGGGTTATCAGCGAAAACGCCTGTTTTACGGCGAGGGCGACGAGGAAAAAACCGAACAGTTTTTTGAGCACTTCCGTAGGAAGCGCCGCCATTAAAAGTCCGCCGAGCACGGTGGTAATAAGCGCGGGTATTATTATCTGCCACACGTCGTCCGTCCTTAAAAGACCGTTCCTTTTATGCGCGGGAAGGGCGAGCGCCGCCATAGGCAGAAACGCTATTACGTTGGTCGCCTGCGCAACGTGCTGGTTCACGCCCAGAAGTATTGTGAGCACGGGTATCAGGATTGTGCCGCCGCCCATTCCCATACCGCCGATTACGCCCGCGGCAAAGCCTGCGAGCATATAAATTATGAACGACATTTAACCTATCACCATCCGTAAACCCGCAACCGCCATAATTGCGATAAAGTCTATATCCACCCATATTTTAGGCAGCTTTCCGAGAAGCTGCGCGCCTAAAAGTCCGCCCGCCACGTTACCCAACGCGGCGGGTATTAATATCTGCAGATTTACGTACCCGAACAAGACGTAGGTCAATGCGCTGACCAAACAGACGGGAGCGATTATTAAAATCGCCGTTGCGTGCGCCTGCTTTCTCGGATAGTTGAGAACGTCGGACAAAATGGGGACGGCAACCATACCGCCTCCGCCGCCGAAAAGTCCGTTGATTGCGCCGAGCGCAAGTCCGCCCCCGACAGCTTTTTTATTGATTTTTCGCATCGTATACCTCTGCTTGCGTATTTCTATATATAAAGTTTGGGCAATTTTTTTATAATAATGAATTTTTTTGGTTTACAGCCGCCATAATCAGTTGCAAAAAGCTTGCTTTTATATTAAAATAGTAGGGTATGAAATCTCAGGACAAGCTGAGTAAAAAACACAGACAAACTCTTTTTAAAAGGTGTTAAATGGATAAGAAGAAAAAAACCTTATTAAAATCAGCCGTTTTCGGACTTACGGCAATTGCGACGTCGCTGACTATCGGCTTATCAGCCGGCTGCGCGAACGGCAACGGCGGTTCTTCGTCGGGTAAAGAAGACGACAAGACGACTACCAAAATCGACGAACAGACCATTAAAAACGGCAATTTCGAATACTATTCCGACAACAAGGGACTCTACCCCATCAGCAACCCCGACAACTGGACGAGGGGCTCTACGGGTAACTCTTCCGCTTCGATGTCGGGCGTTATCAATACGCGCAAGGACCGTTGGGATTATATCACCGATATCTCTTTCTCCAAGACTTTGGAGGACAACGACGACCTCGAATCGACCGACGAAAACAAGAAGGACTACAACGGCGCTCTTGCCGACGATTTGCCCTACAAGAATACTCACACCGCACTTGACGAGAACGCGGATTCGGCGGAGGTCGGCGACCCCAAGGCGTATATCGACAATCCCCTTACGCATAAATACAGCTACAATGCCGACGGTGAAATAATCGACGACGACGGCAACGTCGTTACGACCTATTCCGACGAGGACGGCAACGTCTTCTTCGACTCCGAGTTCAAAGAGCCCGTTGACACGTCCGTTCTGATGCTTCACAACTACCGCAGGGACGACTACTACGGCGCGGAAACCTTCTATACCAGCTCCACTACCATATCGCTCGAAGCGAATACTGCGGCGGAAATTTCGCTGTGGGTCAAGACTTCCGATATGTACTTCGGCGGTTCGTCCAAAAAGGAAGAGAGAGAAAACGCACGCATCGAGTTCGACCGCGGCGCGTATATCAAGGTCAATACGAAAGTCGGCGGCAACGACCTCGACGCTTTCGTAATTAAAAATATCAATACCGAACAGCTCAACCCCGCAGTCACCAAGACCGTGGACGGCGAAGAGGTTATCGATTACGCAAACTGGGAAAACAACGGCTGGGTTCAGTACACCGTTTACGTTGCGGCAAGCACCTTTGCCACCACTACCGTAAATCTCGTACTCGGTTTAGGCGAACACGAAGCGGGCACGGTCGAGGGCTACGCGTTCTTCGACGACGTGACCATAACCAAGTACGTCAATACCGCGGCTATGGAAAAAGCTACGGGATACGGCGATAAAATTCACGAGCCCGACGGCGACGACCAGCGCGACGCGAACGTTTCCTATCCCCTTGCTCCCAAGGCGCAGAACGAATTCCGCGTCGACGTTCAGAAGGTTCAGACCAACGAACCCGATTTCAGCGGCATTAAGCCCGAAGTTTACAATTACAACTTCGAAGACAGACACTTCCTCATCGACTTTGCAAACTCGGCTTTCAAGTCGAGCAACACGATTGCGCTTAACACAGAGAACGTTACCGCGGGACTTACCGTCGAAGACACCAACACGGGCAAATTCGTCTGCGCGGAAAAAACCGAGGACAACACCTATAAAACCAACGGACTTGGCGGAATAAGCGACCCCAACGATAAGCTTTATCTCCCCGGTGGACTCAGAAACAACGCCATCAATATTAAAAGCGATATTCTGGCAACCACCACCGTGGGCAGCGAAGACGGCTGGGCGTTCAATGCAATCGACACGGAATATTCGGATATTTTAACCGACGGCTTAAAGACGGCGACCTCGTTACCCGGCGCGGGCAGCACGGCTGACGCACTCGTAATGCTGAGCGCTTACGGCGCGGCGTACGAAGCGCACATCACCGACGACAGCTTCTCTCTTGCGGACGGCGAGTACAAGCTCGTTTCGTTCTGGATAAAGACTTCGGATATGAGCGGCAAGACAGCGGCTACGGTTACGGTTAAGGGACTGGAAGGCGACGACAAGGATATTAAATCCTCCTTCACCGTCGACACCACCACCCTCAGCAAAGTAACTATCGGCGAGGGAGAAGAGAAGGACGAGGACGCATACAAGGGTTGGGCAAGATGCTTCATCCGCGTTTCCAACACCTCCAAGGTCAAAGACACGGACAAGAAGTTTGAAATTGTAGTCAACTTCGGCAACACCTCGTTGAGTGGTACGACCAAGTCGTCCTACAAGGCGGGCTGGCTTGCGCTGACCAATCTCTCGGTTATGGAGCTTGACGAGGACGTTTACGGTTACACTTCGGGCTCGTCGCAGACGGCTACGATTGCGTTCACCGAAACGGCGGAAAAGAATTCGCACAAGTTCGACACCGAGCTCGGCGAGAAGAACGAAATCAAAACCGATTTAGCTATCCCCTCTTCCTACACAGGCGTTAACGGCGGCAGCAAATTCGTTGCACCCGAAGACAACGCCGTTAAGTTAGACAGTTACCACGACGCAAACAAGAACGACTTCGCGGGACTTTTAAGCAGCGAAAACTTCGGCAATTACGAAGACCGCACCTGGTACAAAATCCTGAGCGATATCGAGGAGAAGAACCTTGCTTCCCACAACAACAACTTATGGAACGCTGCGTTCGGATACAGAACCGTTCAGCCCCTCCTTATCGTAAACTCGGAAAGAACGTTCACGGATACCGAAACCAAGACAGACGAAAGCAAGATTTTCAACTACGGCTATATCGGCAAATCCCAGTCGGTCAGCGCTAACTCTTATAAAGCGGTCAGCGTCAGAGTAAAGGCGAGCTCGGGCGCAATTGCAAGCGTTTACCTCGTCGAGGACAAGTCGGGCGGCGCGCCCCTCACCTACGTTACTCCCGAATACAACTTCTGGTACGACGCGGACGGCAACATCTTGAAGGGCGAACCCGACAAGGACGCAAAGCCCGCTCAGCAGAAGGAAAACATTGCCTACAAGCTGAGAAAGGACGGTCTGTACGAGAACGGCGACGGCAAGCTGTACGCCAACTTCTACAACCTGACCAAACAGTACGATATAAGCTTCGAGCACAGGGACTTCTATAAAAAGGTCGGCGACAATTACGTACGCGTCAATTACGAAGACCTCGTTATGGGTGAAACCTACTACGCGGACGATCAGGGCGTCGATTACGCACCCCACTACCTCGTTGCCGGCGGCAAGGAAAACAACAAGGTTTATCTTTACAGCGGCGAAGGCACGGGCAGCAACGCTACCTACTACTACGTTGAAAACGGCAAAGCCAACAAGAGCAAACTCGTTTACGGCGTTGACACCACGGGCGCAACCGCTAAGATGCGCTATGATAACGGCGTAAATTCCTCCACTCCCTATCAGTTCACGATAGACACCGTAGCCAATCCCGACTACGCAAACAAGTGGATAACCGTTACCTTCTACGTTCACTCGGGTTCGGAAGCTAAGAACTACAAGCTTGAACTGTGGAGCGGTAAGCGCGAAGAAATTTCAAGCTACGCGGGCACCAACTCGAGCTACGTCGTATTCGATTACAGCGACCTGAGCGCTTCGCTCGACCAGACGGCTTACGACGGACTTGTTCAGCAGTACACCGACAACATTGTAGCGGAATACAAAAACGCTATTTTTGCAGGCGATCCCGACGCCGAGCTTGATAACAACGACGCAAACATTGCCGAGCTTGAAAAGAAAGCGGGCGAAAAAATCGGCTTGTACGACTACGAGGCTGCGTACTACACCTTCTCTCTGTACGATTCCGAGGCGTTTATACCCTTCAACGGCGAAATCAACACCGAGGACACGGGCTACGATTTCAACTACACCGAGAGCAAGGAGAGCCTTGCGTACCTTAAAGTAGTCGACGACAACCTGCCTCACGGTTCTTCCGACGCGGCTGAAACCTACAATATGTCGGCGTTTATCGACTATTCGATTATCGACAAGGACGTTAAAATAATCGGAGAGCCGACCGCTTCGGGTTCGGACAGCAACGACAACGACGGCAACACCAATTCGGGCGACAGAGCAAACGTATGGCTGCTTGCCTCCTCCATTATACTCGTTGCGGCAATGATTATTGCGATTGCGGCTCTGTTTATCAAAGACTTCTTCAAGAAGCACAAGGGCAAAAAATCGAGCAGCAAGAACTCCTACAACTTCAACAAGAACAAGCGCTACGTTAAAAAGTACGTTAAGGCTAACGGCGAAGCGCCCGTTATCGAGGAAGGCGAATTCGACGAAAGTCTGCTTAGCGACGAAGTTAAGAACGAAACGCCTGCGGAAAAGGTTGACGAACCTGCTCCCGCAGTTGAGGAAACTCCCGCGGAAGAGGCTACCCCCACCGAGGAAGAAAAGCCAGCAGACGACGGCAAAGAAGAATAGTCAATAATTTGAAAAGCGCAGGATAAAACCTGCGCTTTTTTCTTTACTTGAATTAAATTAATGAGCGTTGAGCAATTCCAGAACGTTTTGCGGTATATCGACCGTGGTATTTCCGTATTCGTATGTACTCGTCAGCGCTCCGTTATTTGTAAAATTGCAGACAACTTTCGAAAACCTGTTCTGCGCGTCCAGCTTGACGGTAACCGAACAAGAGTGATATCCTAAGACGTCCATATTATACGTTTGAACGTAATAGACGTTCTTAAACTCCACGGTACTCGTACTTTTGGAATACTCGAACTGAAAATTGCCGTTAAACAGCGCGTTGTCCAAGGCAAAACCCATACCCGATTCAACGTCGGAAATACGGAAATTGTCAATCCAATCGCCGTCCAATCCTATACACCGTCCTATCCATTGCGCCGCCGTATATTTATCAGTGCCGTATTCAGCGTAGTTGTTAAGATTCCATATATTTGGCTGCGGCGGTACGCTGTATTCGTATTCCGTCCCGCGCACGTCGTCATTCAGGTCTTGTCTGCAAGTTTTTTCGCTGACCGAATCGCCGTTTTGGGTTGCAACAGCATACCGCTTTGCGGGAAATTCTGGATTGCCCGAATCGTCAAGATAAGCTTTTCCCTCATTTCCGTCAACCCTTATTTTTCTCACCTTCGGCACGTAATATCCGAATTTGTTCGTGCGCGTATCCGTCGTCGTGACGGTCACGTTGTCCACGAACATTTTGCTTTGAAACGCTTTACTTAACGCCTGCGACGCTTCGATTTTCGGGTCTGCGGGCGGATTGTTCTCCGTTTGGTTGTTGCAGGCGCCCATACAGCAGGCGCTCAGCACGGCTATTGCCGAAAGCGCTGTCACAACTATGGCTTTTTTGGTATTTCTCATAAAATTTCTCCTCTTTGCGGACAAAAAATAAGGGCAACCGATAAAGATTGCCCGCACTCAGTACCTTTATCAGTCGCCAAACCTAAAAATTTCCAGAATGTTTCAATGCGAAATGCTTTACCAACCACACTGTCAATTTAAGGTACGTCAGTGCCTAAAATTAAGTATGGCTGAAAATTGCGAAAATAAAAATCGCAACAAAACATTCTCATATTCATTTTTAGATTTGGCTATTTTATTTTAGCATAGCATAACAAAAAAAGCAAGGGGAAATTTTCCTTCCCCCGCTTTTTATTTTACGGTATTAAATTAAATTCTTAAACCTTTGGGTAAGTGGTTTTTCGCAACTCCGTTAACCGCCTTGCACCAGCCGAGCGGATACCCCAGATAGGTAACTACCGCCCAACCGCCGATATTTTGCGGACAGTCGAACGTGTTTCCGCCGAGATACGAAACTGCCGTTTTTTCGTCGACTTCAACCGTATTCATCCGCTCTTTGCTTAAACTCATTGCAAGCGCGTGACACGGCTCTACTCTGTCCTTTATGATTTCGCCCAGCCTTACGCCGACGCGTAGCGTTTTAAACGGCAACGACGGACAGTCAGGCATTACGGAATAAATTATCCCGCCCGCCGTATGCAGGTTACCGTAATCTTTAAACTTCGCAAGCGCGTTCTTTGGCGGCGGCGTCAGTTTAAATAGCGGCACGCGCCCCTCTTCTCCGTCCGTCTTTTGCAGGAGGGCTACGAAATGTCCCTCGCCCTTACACTCGTGGGGCAACAGCTTTTTCATTGAAAGCAGTTTGAAGTCAGGGTATTTTTTTAAGAAATTTTCTATCTGTTCTTCGTCCTCTTCGGGTGCAAACGTGCAGGTTGAGTATACGAGCAAACCGTTCGGCTTTAACGCCTTTTGCGCGCTGTCCAGTATAAGCAACTGTCGGTTTGCGCACGCGCGAACGTTCTCTTCACTCCACTCTTTAACCGCGCTTTCCTCTTTTAAAAACATACCCTCGCCCGAACAGGGCGCGTCCACAAGCACTTTGTCGAAGTACCCTGCGAAATAGTCGCATACTTTCTGCGGATTTTCGCTTATTACCGCGGCGTTGGTTACGCCCAGCCGCTCGACGTTCTGCGAAAGAATTTTTGCGCGCGAAAAGTTGATTTCGTTTAGAACTATTATTCCCTCGCCGTTCATTGCCTGCGCAAGCTGCGTGCCCTTGCCTCCTGGCGCGGAACACAAGTCGAGTACCCGCTCGCCCGCTTTCACTTGCAAAAGCGGCGCGGCAGCCATTGCCGACGGCTCCTGTACGTAGTACAGACCCGCCGCGTGCAACACCGTTTTGCCTGCTTTTTCCTCGGCAACGTAAAAGCCGTTCTGCTCCCACTCCACGGGCGAAAGCTCAAACGGCGAAATTTTTTTGAAATCTTCGACGGAGATTTTAAGGGTGTTTACGCGTATTGCCTTGTAAGGCGCTCTGTCGTACGACTTAATAAAGTCTGCGTATTTGTCGCCCAGCTCGCCGCGCATACGCTCTTTGAACGCGGAAGGCAACTCAATCATTTAACATAGCCCTCAATTCGTCAACAGTGATAACCTTTCTGCCCTCTTCCTGAGCGTTGCGGGTGCGGACGGTGTCGTCCGACGGGTCGCATACGTAGACGTTGCACAGCGAAAGTTTTTGCGTATATCTGCCGCCGAGCGCAAAAATTTTATCCACGAGCGGCACCGAAATTTCGGTTTCGTATTCGAGGCGGCGGGAGAAATTGAACGTGTAGTCCTTCAGTTTGTCCGACTGCGCCTTATGCTTGCGGTTGACTCTGCTGTAAAATTTGTTGCGGCGCTTTGCGCGCTCCGCCTTTTCCTTTTGTAATTTTGCGCGGTATTCGCCGTACGCCTTTGCCGACGGTCTTACAATTTTATGGTTTTTGACCAAACCGCGCTTAATATTTAAAACTTCGTCTATTTCACTGCCAGCGCAGCCGTGCTTTTTGCACAGAGCCTCGACCACACGCATAGTTGCATACGCGTCGTCGGCGGCGCGGTGGGGCGTGAATTCCACGTCCAGATCCTTGGTTATGTATTCTAGTCCGAACTGCCGCGAAAAATCGTTTATCGAAGTCATATACATTATCTGGCTGTCGGAAAACTCGAATTCGAAGGGCGGCAGTTTGAACCGCTTGGTTTCGAGGTCGAGATAGTTTACGTCGTTAATTGTTGCGTGACCGAACACAAGATTATTTTCGTCCTGCAAAAGCTCGCGTATTCTTTTGTACACCTGCGGAAAAACGGGCTGCTTTTTGAATTCGTCGTAGTCGTAAGGAAGCACGAGTCCGTGTTCGCCCCGCCCGTCGGTTAAATGAAACTTGCCCTTGGGGTTAATGAGGATATCTTCCTTTGTAATTATATTGAATTTTTCGTCGCACAGCACGTAGCCGAAGGCGCAGATTTTTGCCGCCGTCTTGTACACGCTTGCGCACTC
>CAMWKX010000024.1 GCA_947174955.1 uncultured Clostridia bacterium
GTTATACTGTTTTCAGGAGATTAGTTATGGCTAAAAAGAAATACAGCGACGAATCGGTTTTGGCGTACATTCAGGACTACATACAGGAATACGGCTACGCGCCCGCAGTCCGCGATATATGCAAGGGTTGCAATATTCCCTCTACCGCCACGTGCTTTACAATTGTGAACAGGCTCGCCGATCAGGGCTTGATTGAAAAGAGCAGAGTCGGCGAAAACAAGCGCCGCGCTATGACCGTAAGACAGAACGCCGTAAAAATTCCTCTCGTCGGTACGGTTGCCGCGGGCGAGCCTATTTTCGCTCAGGAAAATTACGAGGACTACTTCTCCGTCCCTTCAAACCTTTTCGGAAACGAGGATATGTTTATGCTGACCGTCAAGGGCGATTCAATGATTAAAATCGGAATGTTCAACGGCGACAAGATTATAGTTAAAAAGCAGGAAACGGCGGATAACGGCGATATCGTCGTCGCCTTGGTTGAGGACAGCGCAACGGTTAAACGCTTTTTCAGGCGCGGCGGAAAGTTTATTCTGCACCCCGAAAACGACGATATGGATGACTTCGTGTTCGACGAAGTTTCCATTCTCGGCAAGGTTGTCGGACTTATAAGAAGCATATAAGAAAAAGAGGCTTTTAATAAGCCTCTTTTTTATATCGATAATAAATATGCAACTTCTTGTTTTGTAAGCTTTCTGTACGCGCCTCTGTCAAGTCCGCGCAAGGTAATTTCGCCTATTTTAATGCGCTTTAAAAGCGTAACTTCCTTGCCGATTGCCTCGAACATTTTTCTTACTTCGCGGTTTTTACCCTCGGTAATCGTCACGTGAATTTTTGTGTATTCCTTATTGGTCTCAACTATGTGCGCCTTGCACTTTTTCGTAACGTAACCGCCGATGTCCACGCCGCTTCTTATGGGGTTGAGTCCCGCCTCGGTAATCGTGCCTTCGATTTTAACAAGGTAAGTTTTGGGTACTTCGTTGGACGGATGCGTCAAGTGCTGAGCAAGCGCGCCGTCGGTCGTTAATATGAGTAATCCCTCGCTGTCGTAGTCCAGCCTGCCGACAGGGTAAATTCTGCCAGTTCCCTGCGGCATTAAGTCGAGCACGGTCTTTCTGCCCTTCTCGTCGCGCACCGAACAGATATAGCCCTTCGGCTTATTTAAAATATAATATTCGTTTTTCTTGACGTTTACAGTACTGCCGTTGACGGTTACGACGTCGTCGTCACCGACGTCAGTGCCGACTTGCGCGGGCTTTCCGTTTATTAACACCGCACCGCTTTCAATCAGTTTATCGCACTCGCGGCGGGATGCCACGCCGCAAGCGGCAAGGAATTTGTTTACTCTCATAAATTTTCAACTTCTATTTGTACTTTAATTTATAGTATACAAATTGCGGCTGAAAATCAAGTTATTTTCGCAATAAATTTCAAGCTTTGCAAGCGCGTTGCCGTCGTCGGGCGCGCACACGATAAATTTGATGTCCTTGCCCTTTTCCACAAGAATTCTGCAATCGCCTTCAAGTGCGCACTGTCTGCCGTTGTATTCGAATACCGTATCGGAGCTTATCGTTTCCACACTGTATTTTGCAAAACAGCCGTTGATTATCGCCGCACTCTTTTCGTACATATCGTAGCAGTTCAAAACTACGCAGACAACGTCCATATTTTCGCGCTCGGCGGACGAAACGAGGCACCTTCCCGCCTTTTTCGTGTAGCCCGTCTTGACGCCGTTTGCTCCGTCAAGAGAATTGAGCAATTTGTTTTTATTCAGAAAGTGCCTGAAATCGCCCCTGTAACTTCTTGTTGAAACAACCTCTTTAAAGGTCTGGTTTTTCATAGCGTGACGTGCAATGTTGCAAAGATCCCTTGCCGTCGTGTAGTGCTCGTCGTCGGGCAGTCCGCTGGGGTTTTTGCAATGCGTGTTGTCGGCGCCCAGCTCTTTCGCTCTCTCGTTCATTCTGTCAACGAATTTTTCGACCGAACCGCTGTGGTGAACGGCAAGCGCGCAAGCCGCGTCGTTACCCGAACGCAGCATAAGCCCGTACAATAGATCTTTTACGGAAAGCTGCTCGCCCTTTTTAAGGTAAATGCTCGAACCCTCGACGCCTACGGCAATATCGGGCACGGTAATAACCTCGCTCAGATCGCACTCTTCGGCAACGATTAACGCCGTCATTATCTTGGTCGTGCTCGCCATAGGCATCTTTGAGTCTATATTTTTGGCGTGCAGAATGTTTCCGCTTTCAAGCTCCATTGCTATCTCGGCAACGCCGTCGGCGGAGGCTTTAACCGTTCCCGCAGCAGGCACGGAAATTATCAAGGCAAGACAAATTCCAATGGCAAAAACTTTTAAAAATTTCTTAAACATTGTCTGAAAGTTTGTGAACAAGTTCTCCCGTTTTTTCTATAAGCGTGTCGATAGCGCCCTCTTCCAGTTTCAGAAGACGGCATTCCTTTCCGTCGTCAACCAAAAAGCCCTTGGGCTTAACGGTGATAACCGTGCCGTTACCGCCCGCAAGCTTAAATCCGTCCGCCTCACGGAAGGTCTTAACGTCGCCGTATTCACCGCCGCCGCCCAAATTTACGACCGTAACCGACGATAAAGGAATAACCTGCGTGCCGCTTGCCGTAGTAATAGGGTCGCCTATAACGGTATCCGCGTCGGCGATTTTTTCGATCGGCAAAGCGGGTTTTTCAAAGCTGTCGTTTTGAGTTGTCTTCAATTTAGTTTTCATTTATTTTCCCCCAAATGAATGTAATGAAAAGTCTTGTAAGCGTGATTATATTGATTACGCCCGCAAGCTTTAAGTAATAGTTTACGTCCGAATGTTCGTAGTTGAGTACCGAGAAATTTTTCAGCTTGGTTTTGCCGCCGTTAACTTTTACGAACGTGTATACGGCGTCGGTCAGTGTCTTGTTGCCAAGCGCGATATAGGCGTTGTCCGGGTTTTGCAGACCGTAATCGCCCAACTGAACGATTTTTGTGATGCAAAGCTTATTGAAAATTTTAAGCCAGTTTTCAGGCGTCATCAGCTTCTTGCTTTTGCCGTCGTCTTTATCCTCGTCCTTGTCTTTATCCTCTTGTTTCGGCGGTTTTTCGGTGTTGACATTCAAAATCGTGATTAATCTGTATAAAGTTACGTTAACGCTTGCGTATTTTTCCGCGGAAGATACGTAGACGTATCCGATTACGTGAACGGGAAATACGCATATTAAAAAGCCGATTGCCGCGATATAGATCAGCGCCTCACTCACGTAAATATTATCTGTAATAAAAATATTATTATACAAATAAATGGGCTGACGATTAATCCGTCAGCCCGCTGCATTTTATTTGATTTTAATAACGTTCTCTTCGCCGTCCAGAAATTCGGGAAGCTCGTAACCCTCTTCGGTTGTCGGCGCCTTCTTCGGCTCGGCGGGTGCGCCGTTCTCTTCGCCGCCTTCCTCGTCCTCGCCGCTGTATTCGTCCCTGTGGTACAGATATTTACCGCCTTCTTCTTCGCGCAGTATCGTGTCGTTAAGTTCGGCAATCTGCTTCATCAACTCGTCGTAGTCGGGCAATTCGTCAATTGAATTGAGCCGGAACCTCTTTAAAAAGTTGTCGGTAGTCATATAAAGTATTGGCTTACCGATTGTATCCCTTCTGCCGCAAGGCTCGATCATACCCAGTTCCAACAGCGTGTGCACCGCATAATCGCAGTTGACTTGCCTTATCTCTTCCAGATCGCCCTTGGTTACGGGCTGTTTGTAAGCGATAATCGCGGCGCACTCCAGAATAGTCTTTGTAAATTCCTTTTCCTTTATAGGCGTAAGCACGTCGGAAATCTGCTGCTTGTACGCAGGGTTGGAGGCAAACTGAACTTTGCCGTTGAAAGTGAGAAGCTGTATGCCCCTTTCAGGTCCGTACTTATCTTTCAGCTCCGCAACCGCCGCATTCACTTCTTTAAGTGAGCAACCGAGCTTTTCGATTATGTACTTTACGGGTACGGCCTCCCCCGAAGCAAATACTATTCCCTCAATTATATTCGTCAAATTGGTCATTGTTCATATCCTTTAAATCCGCGTCGGGATTGCGTTTTATCTTTATGTTGCCGAAAGCGTCGGTCTGCTCCACGAAAACGTATTGGAATTTAAGCATTTCCAGCAGCGCCTGAAAGGTCGTTATGACCTCGTTGCGCGAAAAACTTGCAAATAACTCGTCGAACTGAAACTCTTCCCTCACAAGAAGCAGTTCTCTGATAAATCCGACTCTTTCCTGAACCGTGTATTCGTCCTTGGGAATTTCCTTGATATTTTCCTTTTCGCGTTGCAAGCTCTCGTTGCGGAGCATCAAGTTTGCAAACGCCTGCAACATTGCGTCAACGCTGAAATCTCTGTAAACAATTTTGACCTTGCTGATTTCCTTGTCGGGCTCTTTGAAAAAATATCCGACCGTTTCCAGACTCTTCAGCTTGGGCGTGCGCTCTCTTATGAGCTCGAACTCGCGCTGTTTTAACTGCTCGATAAGCTCCTGCTGTTCGTCTTCCGCGCCTCCTATCTCTTCGCCGTCGATTTCCACGGGCGGCACCAGCGATTTGGACTTGATATAAATAATCTGCGCCGCCATTGCAAGGTATTCGCTCTCCTTGTCGACGTCGCGGCTCGGCTGTGTTTTCATATATTCGATGTAGTCAAGGAATTGCTCGGTTACCTTGGATACGAAAACGTCGTCAATGTTTATCTTGTTTACGTTGATTAAATGCAACAGTAAATCGAGCGGGCCTTCGAAATCGTCCAAGACGGTATCGTAGTCCACCACCGATTCAAAATTTTCGTACTTAGGGTCAATGCTCATAACTTTAAAATCCAGCCCCACGCCGCGGTTATGGGAAATCCTATAATATTTTCTGCAAACCAGCCGATATATCCGAGTATATCGAAATAGCTTACGATCGTGGCAACCTGCGCGTTCGGCACACGGTCGACGACAAATCCGCAGACAAAACTCTCGATAAGAAGTATTATCAGTATCAGCTGACCGTAATTGCGCAAAAATCTCTGTACGGGGTTAATCTGCCGCGTAGCGGATTCTACCACTCTGAAACCGTCGAGCGGATACAGCGGCAAAAGGTTGAACACGAACGAATACAGACTGTATGCAAAAATCAAATAAAAAGTAACACGTATAAAATACTCGAAATAAACGAGAAACGTGCTGTATCCGGGGTCGAAAAACCGAAGAATTATAACGTAAATCAAATATGCAATAAACGCTATTATATAGTTTACGATTACGCCCGCCACCGCCGTAGTAAACATACCCTTTTTATAGTTGCGGAAATTGGACGGGTCGACGGGTACGGGTTTTGCCCAGCCAAAGCCGACAAGCGCGCATAGAACGAAGCCGACAGGGTCTATATGCTTTATCGGATTGAGCGTCAGTCTTCCGCGCATTTTGGCCGTCGGGTCGCCGTTTTTATACGCGACGTATGCGTGAGCGTATTCGTGAGGTGCAAAAACGAAAACTACCGCTATAAGACTCGCAAGATAAAAAATAATTTCTTCTATCATTTACTTCAAATTATCGGGAACGACGTCGTTTCTTACGAGGTCCTCAAAGGTCTGCTTTTTAATTATCGTCTGCGCCTTTCCGTCTTTTACAAGAATTGCCTGCGGAACAAAGTTGCGGTTATAGTTGCTTGCCATCGAATAATGATATGCTCCCGTAGACAGCACGGCGAGAATATCTCCGCTCTCAACTTCGGGCAAAGGCAAGTCTACGCCGATTAAGTCGCCGCTTTCGCAGCATTTTCCCGCAATGCTCACCTTCTGAACGTTTGCGGCGTTCACGTCAGCCGCTTTTAAAACCGTGTATTTTGACTGGTAGAGCGAATATCTGGGGTTTTCGAACATACCGCCGTCTATCGCAACGTATTTGCGTATGCCGGGGATATCCTTTATAGAGCCTACCGTATAAAGCGTAATACCCGCCTCGCCGACAATCGAGCGCCCGGGCTCGATTAAAAGATAAGGAAGCTTTAAATTGTACTCTTCGGATTTTTCCTTTACGGTATTTATAAGTGTGAGCAAATACTCGGCGTAGTCTTTTTCGGTGAATTTAGGGTCCTCGTCGGTGTAATAGATGCCGAATCCGCCGCCCATATTCAGAACTTCGGCTTCGAAACCGAGCTCATTCTTAACTCCCGACATAAATTCGATCATATTCTGCGCGGCAAGCGCAAACGACTGCTTTTCGAAAATCTGCGAGCCGATATGGCAGTGATATCCTTTCAAATCGAGATTTTTCAGAGACAAAACGTGCTTGGTGTAGTCAAGCGCGGTGTTGTCACGGATAGAAAAACCGAATTTGGAATCGGTTCTCGCCGTCTGAACGAACGCGTGAGTATGCGCTTCCACTCCGGGGTTTACCCTTATAAGAACGCGCTGTTTAACGTTGTGTTCCTCAGCGATTTTATCTAATATGTCCGCCTCACGGTAAGAATCGATAACGATACCGCCTACGCGCGCCTCTACAGCCTGCACGAGCTCTTCGTACGTCTTGTTGTTGCCGTGCACGTAGATATCCGCAGCGTTGAATCCCGCTTTGAGCGCGGTGTAAAGCTCGCCGCCCGAAACGGCGTCGCAGCCTATGTCTTCCTGTTTTGCAATGCAGTACATAGCAAGACAAGAAAAAGCCTTCGATGCGTAAAGCACATTGCCGTGACCTGCGTAGTTATTATTTATCGTGTTCTTAAAGACACGCATCATATTGCGGATATAATCCTCGTCGTAAACGTAAAGAGGTGTTCCGAACTCCTTCGCGAGGTTGAGCGTGTCGCAACCGCCAATCTCCAAATGACCTGCGGCGTTCGCTTTCAATGTTTCTCTGCTGTTCATAAAAATACGACCTTTGACAAAATCTATACGATTAGATTTTATCAAAGGTCATGCAATTAGTCAAATATATTGGGGATAATTTACCAAATATATACAATATATTTGATTATCATATCCGTTACAGGCACCACTCGCCCGCAACCTTTTTGAAGAAGTCGCCGTAGGTTGCCCTCTCTGCATTCTCCGATGCTACGAGGTCAACGGTGTCGTAAAGTATGCCGTCCTTGTATACTTCGATTTTACCGACTTTGTCGCCCTTCTGTACGGGGGCTTTAACGTCGTCCGCAATAACCTTTCTTTCAATCTCGGGCGTCACGTTATTTGCGGTAAACACGTAGCACGAGCGTTCGGGGTGCACGCATATAGACGTCTTCTTCGAACCGTCAACGGTAAATTTATCGTTAAGGTTTGCGTCTTTATCGAGAACCACGGCATTTTTGTAGTTGGCAAATCCGTAGTTGAACATATTTACTGCGGACTTAAATCTGTTATCGCTGTTATCCGCGCCCAAAACCACGGAAACAAGACGCATATTGTCCTTCTTTGCCGTCGAGGCAAGGCAGAAGCCCGCCTGATTTGTAAAACCGGTCTTGCCGCCGTCGCACGCAGAATACTTTTTAATCAACTTGTTCGTATTAGTTATCGTAGTCGTTCTGTCGTCGGGATGCTTAAAATCTTCGAGCCAGATTTTACTGTACTTGTAATACTCTTCGTTGTGTATGAGGTTCGTAAACATCAGAGCAACGTCCTTTGCACAAGAGTATTGCGGCTCCTTGGGCAGACCTGTGCAGTTTGCGAACAGAGTATTTTCACATCCGAGTTCCTCCGCCCGCTTATTCATAGCCGCAACAAAGCTTTCCTCACTGCCGCAGATACTTTCCGAAACCGCCACGCAGCTGTCGTTTGCCGAGCATACGACGATACTTTTTATGAGCTCGGTAAGCGGGTAAGTCAGTCCCGATTGTAAAAATACCTGAGAACCGCCCATTCCCGCCGCTCTCTCGCTGACGGTTATATTATCGGTCAAAGAAAGCTTGCCCTGCGCAATTGCGTCAAAGCAAAGCGTTAAAGTCATAACCTTGCATACGCTTGCAATGGGCATACGCTGTGTTTCATTCAATTTGTAAATACACTCGCCCGAGTTGTAATCGCAAAGATATGCGCTCTTACAATTTACGGCAAGCTGCTCGCTGTCGGCGTGTGCAACCATCGCTTTCGTACCCATTCCCAAAACCGTAGCGGCACAACCGCCTAATAAACCTAATGACAGAATAGTCGCAATAATCTTTTTCATACTACTTATTCTGTCAAAAAAAATTTATTTTATACTATTACTACGATAACTCTGAACACTACGTTGACGACCAACAGCAGAATTATAGTGTTTATCAAAGCGAGAACCGCGGGGAAAACGTATACGTACGGCGAACAGAATTGCCTGCACTGCTCGCGCACGAAAATGAATAAGAAAACCGAGAAAATATAAGACGGCACGAATACGAGTATCGTAACCACAAGTCCCTCGGTGCCGAAAAGCGAGCATAGAATTACTATGTACAGAGCCGTAAAAAGCGTGCGCAAAAATAGCAACGGATAGGATAATATCTTAAATCTCGTAAAATAAGCCAACAAAAATACGGCGTACAGATAAAACAGCTCACTTACTATGTGAGTTAAAAATATTCGGCCGCTACTGAAGTTAAAGACGTAAAAAATGTAAATATTAGCAAAATCAAAGACGTAATTGCTAATATTGTTCAATTTGTATAGTACTATGCCACATATAATGGCTGCTAATATGACGATTGCGTCGACAATCAGGAATCTTATGTCCCACTTAAATTTCGTGCTTTTTAAAATCCTCATATACAATTATATGAGGATTACTTAATTAATATGAACTTGTCATATTATCTATTGAAATGCCGTAGCCGCGCGTGGGATCGTTAACAAACACGTGAGTGACCGCGCCTATAATCTTTCCGTTCTGTATAATCGGACTGCCGCTCATACCCTGAACTATGCCTCCCGCTTTTTCGAGTATGCGCTTATCGTTTATTTTGATTACGTAGTTGCGGTTGTCCTTATTCGTAGCGTCAACTTTTACGATTGATATTTCATACTTGTCGCAGCTGTCGCCGTTTAAAGTCGAGTAGATGTATGCCTTGCCGATTGTAGCCTCGCTTACACTGCCCATCTTTACCCTTGTAAGATGCGAAACGTCGAAATCCTTCGATACGTCGCCGAAAATTCCGCAGCGCGTATTTTCTTTGATTACTCCGAGCATTTGTGAATTATCAAAAAATCCCTTCAATTCGCCGGGATTACCTCTCAGCCCTTTCTTGACGTCATAAATCGAGCAACCGTACAGACAGCCACCGTTTATTGCAACAACCTTACCGCTTTCGTCGTTTACGGGATGGCCGAGAGAGCCGAACTTATTATTGGTTTTATCTATATAGGTGATTGTGCCTATGCCGTTTATGCTGTCTTTAACTAATAGCCCCAGCTTTTTTCTGCCGTTTAACTTATCGATTGCGGGAGTCAGGTTAATTTCCATAATTTCGCCTGCCCTTGATACTAGCAGATTATACTTGGAAAAATCCTCCGAAAGCGCCTCCGTGAGCTTGCTCGCAGAAGTTATTTCAATATCGTTCAATTTCTTTATAATATCGCCGCTTTTAATGCCGCCTTCCCTTGCCGGGCAGACCGTACCATTTTCGGTGCTGATTTCACACATACCGATTACTTCTACGTTCTGCGTGTTTAAAACGAACCCCGCGGGAAACCCGCCGATATAATATTCGTCGTCAGGTGCGGCATAGACGCGCATAACCGACAGACTACATACAATTGCGGCGCAAAAAATAACGCCCAACAATATTTTAGTAAACTTTTTTAACGAAAGCATACAAATATTGTGAGCAGTTATATTTTAAATATTCAGATTTTAATTGATTTAAATAAGGTCAGAAATTTCCAAACTGCGAAAGCAGTTCTTCCGCGTGTTCTCTTGCCGCGTCGGTTGCTATACTGCCCGTCAGGCGTATAATTTCATCGACTCTTTCCGCCTTTGAAAGCCTTTTTATGCTTGTAACGGTCTTTTCACCGTTCAAGTCACTTTTAGAAATCAGGAGCTGCGCGCTTGCCGCCGCGCATACCTGCGGTAAATGCGAAACGGCAATAATCTGCGTATCCTTGCTTATTGCAATAAACTTTTCGGCTACGGATCTTGCCGTCACACCGCTTATTCCCGCGTCGATTTCATCGAAAATATAGGTTGAAATGCCGTTTATACCCTTTAACTGGGTTTTTATTGCGAGCATAAATCTGCTCATCTCGCCGCCGCTAATTACTTTGCTCAGCGACTTTGGCGGTTCACCCTTATTGGCGGAAAACATAAAGCAGATCTTATCCGCACCGTTTGCAGTTACTTCGATATTCTGAGAATCGTATTCTGCGAAATCGACGTAGAATCTTGCGTCTGGAATGTTGAGCGATTTCAATTGCGCTTCAACCGCGGCGCAGAAATCTTTGCACTTTAATTTGCGCAATTCGCTCAGCTTTAAACAGATTTTGTAAATCTTGCCGTTAGTTTCGGCAATTTGTTTTTCAAGTCTCTCACGCTCCGCCGCTGCGTCGTTTAAAGTGTCGTACTGTTCTTTCGCGTTTTCAAGGTATGCAATAATCTGATCTTCGTCCGCGCCGTACTTTCTTGTAAGCGATCTGATTAAATCGAGCCTATCCTCGACGGCTTTGGCTTCGCCTTCGTCGAAATTCAGATTATCGGCAAGGTCGGAAACGGTTTCCGCTAGGTCTTCAGCCTCGATAGACAGATTATCTAACCTTTCGCAAAGGTCTTCGTACTCTTTTTCGATATCCGAAATAGCGCAGATTTGTCTGTGCGCAGTCGAAAGCAAATCGATACATCCGTTATCAGCGCTCAGTATTTCCCTTATTGCGCCTATTGCCGACATAACTTTTTCAGCGTTATCAAACAGTTTCTTTCTGCTTTTAAGGCGTTCGGTTTCCCCGACCGAAATATCGGCTTTTTCGATTTCGGCAATCTGATATGCAAGCATATCGAGCTTTTGTGCTCTCTCCTGCTCGCTGCCTCCCAGACATGAAATCTTGGATTGATATTCCTTTTTCAAAGAAAGCAACGAAGCAAGCTCTTCTTTAAGTCTTAACAGCTCCTCACCGCACAGAGTATCGATAACGCTTAGCTGATTGTTTTCGTTCAAAAGAAAAAAATGCTCGCTCTGCCCGTGGACGTCCACGAGATGTGCGGCAATTTTTTTTAGCATACCGGTCGTTACGGTATTACCGTTGATT
>CAMWKX010000025.1 GCA_947174955.1 uncultured Clostridia bacterium
TGAAGCCTGCGATAGCTTCGTCAACGCTCTTGTGGAACATTTCGAGACCGGTAATGGTCGTACCTACGGGCTTCTGGATGAGGCCTACGATTTCAGCGGGATCGCCAACGTGAGCAACACCTCTCTCTACTCTGCCGGTTGCAACGGTACCACGACCGGAAATCGTGAATACGTCTTCGACGGGAAGAAGGAAGGGCTTGTCCGTATCTCTTTCAGGAGTGGGGATATAGCTGTCGATGGTGTCCATAAGCTCTAAGATGCACTGGCACTCGGGAGCTGCAAGAACGTCTGCGTCTGCTGCGCCGCTGGTTGCCTTTTCAAGTGCTTTCAAAGCGGAACCCTTAACGATGGGGCAATCCTTGAAGCCGTAGCTTTCGAGGGTGTCGGTGATTTCCATTTCAACAAGCTCGAGAAGTTCGGGATCGTCCATCTGGTCGGTCTTGTTAAGGAATACTACGATGTAGGGAACGCCTACCTGACGGGAAAGGAGGATGTGCTCCTTCGTCTGGGGCATAGGACCGTCGGTTGCTGCAACTACGAGGATTGCGCCGTCCATCTGAGCAGCGCCCGTAATCATATTCTTAACGTAGTCAGCGTGTCCCGGGCAGTCAACGTGCGCGTAGTGACGCTTTGCGGTTTCGTACTCGACGTGAGCGGTGTTTATTGTAATACCGCGGGCTTTCTCTTCGGGAGCCTTATCGATCTCGTCGTATCTCATCTTTGCTGCCTGACCCTTGCAAGCCATTACCATAGTGATAGCTGCGGTCAGAGTGGTCTTGCCGTGGTCAACGTGGCCGATAGTACCAATGTTAACGTGGGGCTTGCTGTTGTCATACTTAGCTTTTGCCATTTTTGTTTTCTCCTATTATTATTTTTTATAAAATGATAACTTACGCCTTTTCAGGCGTCGCAGCTATCCACATTTCGTCATTTTGCGGGCTGCTATTTTCGCGCCTTTCGCGTTATTTTTATTATATATTAAAACTTTTAAAAACACAATTATTTTGACGATGGTTT
The DNA here is from genome assembly GCA_947174955.1 of uncultured Clostridia bacterium. Lineage (GTDB taxonomy): Bacteria > Bacillota > Clostridia > Christensenellales > Borkfalkiaceae > Coproplasma. The sequence continues at coordinate 1,018 of CAMWKX010000025.1, forward strand.
TTAAAAATTTTAAACTTAGCCGTTATTCGGCAAAATTCGTTTTAGTTCCTCTTAGCGCGCTCGCCGATTACCTTGTCGGCTACCGACTTAGGCACTTCGGAATAGTGATCGAACTGCATAGTGAACTGTCCGCGTCCCTGCGTTCTCGAACGGAGGTCGGTTGCGTAACCGAACATTTCCGAAAGGGGAACTTCGGCGTCAACCACCTTTGCGCCCGCTCTGTCGTCGGTCGAGATAATCGTGCCGCGGCGTGCGGTTACGTTACCCATAATATCGCCGAAATAGTCGTCGGGGACAATGACTTCAACCTTCATAATGGGCTCTAAGAGTACGGGCTTAGCCTTGGTCATACCGTCTTTGAACGCCATAGAGCCTGCAATCTGGAACGCCATTTCCGAGGAGTCGACTTCGTGGAAGCTTCCGTCGTAAACCTGTACCTTGAAGTCTACCATTTCGTAGCCTGCAAGGAAGCCGTTCTTAGCCGCGCCCTGAATACCCTTGTCGATTGCGGGGATATATTCCTTGGGAATAGAGCCGCCGACGGTCATATCCTCGAACGAATAGCCCGAACCGGGTTCGCCGGGAATGAGGTGCAGTTTGCAGTGACCGTACTGACCTTTACCACCCGACTGACGCTTGTACATACCTTCCGCGTCGCAAGCCTGACGGAACGTTTCGCGGTAAGCAACCTGGGGTGCGCCTACGTTCGCTTCTACCTTGAACTCGCGAAGAAGTCTGTCGACGATAATGTCGAGGTGAAGTTCGCCCATACCCGCGATAATGGTCTGACCGGTTTCCTGGTCGGTATAGGTCTTGAACGTGGGGTCTTCCTCTGCGAGCTTGATAAGAGCCAAGGTCATCTTTTCCTGACCTGCCTTGGTCTTGGGCTCGATCGAAAGCTGGATAACGGGGTCGGAGAAGGTCATCTGCTCCAAAATGATGGGATGCTTCTCGTCGCACAGCGTGTCGCCCGTCGTCGTGTCTTTAAGACCTACGATAGCGCAGATATCGCCCGAGCAAACCTCGGGAATTTCCATACGCGAGTTAGCGTGCATCTGAACGAGACGTCCTACGCGCTCCTTCTTGCCTTTTGTCGAGTTGTAAACGTACGAACCTGCGGAAAGTACGCCGGAGTACGCTCTGAAATATGCAAGTCTGCCTACGAAGGGGTCGGTTGCAATCTTGAATGCAAGTCCTGCGAAAGGCTCCTCGTCGGAAGTCTTTCTCTCTTCCTCCGCGCCCGTGTCGGGGTTAACGCCCTTTACGTGGTCTACGTCTACGGGAGAGGGAAGGAAATCGATAACCGCGTCCAGAAGCATCTGAACGCCCTTGTTCTTGTAGGACGAACCGCAGAGTACGGGAGTGCACTTCATTGCGATAGTCGCCGCGCGCAGACCCTTTCTGATTTCGTCGGGAGTGAGCTCCATCGTTTCGAGGAACTTCTCCATAAGCTCGTCGTCGCCCTCAGCCGCAGCTTCCATAACCGCCATATGACCCTCTTCGGCAGCGTCCTTCAAGTCTGCGGGAATTTCCGCCTTGTGGTACTGCTTGCCGTCGTCGGAGTCGTAGATTTCAGCGTTCATTTCGATAAGGTCGACGATACCCTTGAATGTGTCTTCCTTGCCGATGGGAAGCTCGATGGGAACGGGGTTGGCGTTAAGCCTGTCCTTCATCATCTGTACGGCACGGGTAAAGTTTGCGCCGTTGATGTCCATCTTGTTTACGTAAGCTATACGGGGTACCTTGTACTTGTCAGCCTGACGCCAAACGGTTTCGGACTGAGGTTCAACGCCGCCCTTTGCGCAGAAAGTCGCAACGGCGCCGTCGAGTACGCGGAGCGAACGTTCAACTTCAACGGTGAAGTCAACGTGTCCCGGAGTATCGATAATGTTGATACGGCAGGTATCTTTTTTATCCATACCCGTTCTCGTCCACTGGCAGGTGGTCGCAGCCGAAGTAATGGTTATACCACGCTCCTGCTCCTGAACCATCCAGTCCATAGTAGCCGTACCGTCGTGGGTTTCGCCGATCTTGTGGTTTCTGCCCGTATAGTACAGAATTCTCTCGGTAGTGGTCGTTTTGCCGGCGTCGATGTGCGCCATAATACCGATATTTCTTGTATGCAATAAATCGTATTCTCTTGCCATAACCTACCTCTATTAGAAGCGGAAATGCGCAAACGCCTTGTTTGCTTCCGCCATTCTGTGGGTATCTTCTTTCTTTTTAACCGCGCCGCCCGCGTTGTTGTACGCGTCCATAAGCTCCGCTGCGAGCTTTGCGCTCATCTCTCTTTCGGAACGCTTACGGGTTGCGATTACCAACCAACGGATAGCGAGGGTCTGACGCCTTTCGGGTCTGATTTCCATAGGCACCTGATAGTTGGCGCCGCCAACTCTCCTTGCCTTGACTTCCAATACGGGCATAATGTTGTTCATTGCCTGATTGAATACGTCCATAGGGTCCTGTCCGAGCTTTTCGCTCGCAATTTTAAATGCTTCGTAGACTATCGTCTGCGCAGTGCCGCGTTTGCCGTCGTACATAATCTGGTTGACAAGCTTTGTTACAACCTTCGAATTGTACACGGGATCGGGTAATACGTCTCTCTTAGGGACGCCGCCTCTTCTGGGCATAATTTTTTACCTCCTGTTTTGATTTTAAGGGTTTACCTTAAATAAGCTATCGCTTGCCCCGATTAGAAAATTTCCGGGGTAGCAAATCTTCTCCGTAGTTACCTACGAATACTGCCTACTTTTATCGGTCAAGGGTACAAAAAATATATTCCGAACAAGTAGGGGTTTTAATTAAGAATTATAAATTCTTTATTACTTGGGGCGTTTAGCGCCGTAACGCGAACGCGCCTGCTTTCTCTTTGCAACGCCTGCGGTATCGAGAGCGCCGCGCACGATATGATAACGAACGCCGGGTAAGTCCTTTACACGTCCGCCACGGATAAGAACCGAAGAGTGCTCCTGAAGGTTGTGACCTTCGCCGGGGATATAGACCGTACCTTCCTGCTTGTTGGTAAGTCTTACCCTTGCAATCTTACGGATAGCCGAGTTAGGCTTTTTAGGCGTGGTGGTCGTAACCGAAAGGCAAACGCCGCGCTTCTGAGGGCAGTTGTCCAAAATGGGCGACTTGCTCTTGAAAACCTGCTTTTCTCTGCCGTGCTTTATAAGCTGATTGATTGTGGGCATAAAATTCCTCCTTGTTTTACTCGATTTAAAAACTTAAATCTGTGGAATATATCTCTTGCTTTGCATCTACCCTTAAAATGCAAAGGAGAATAAACATTGCAACACATAAAGACCCACTTTTTACAGTGAGCGTTTGATATTGTACCAAAGGCGGAATAATTTGTCAAACGATTTAAACAAAAAAATTAACGGCGGCAGAAAAACCGCCGCCGTTTTATATTACATTATAATATATATACCGCTTACGCGCCCTGGCTGTTGCCCGTGATCGTGAACTGAACGTCCGTAAATTCGGCAACGATACCTCTGTTCGCAAACAGGCAAAGGTACATATAATCGCCGTCAACCGAAAGGAAATCGAAGTCGGTAAAGGTCTTGGTCGTGGAATCGACCGTAACGGTAACGACCTGACCTACTCTCGTTATGGACAGCGTGTGGGTGTCGCCTACCGCAACCGCAGCCGAGCTGCCGCTTGAAGAAAGCACGGTACTTTCCCTGCTGAATATGGGAGCTTTCTTGTTGAGAATACCCGCCGCAACGTAGTTGCTCGAAAGATCCTGAATCTTGTTTACATATATATCGTCACGGAGCATTAAGCCGAAGCCGCCCTGCGAGTTGTTCAATTCACTGTTTACCGACTTGACGGTAACCGTAGCCGAAGCCGTAAAATTCTTTCTTGCGTCCACCTGCATAAACGCGGCGATAAAGCCGTCGGCCGCTGCTTCTATTTTACTCTTAACGGTTGATTCGCCGACCGTGAATTTGCCGTCCGCTTCGTCGTATTTGCATTCGCTCGTGAAAGCGGTAGAGCCGAACTTGCCCATATACGTTTTGTACCAGTCGTCGGTAAGTAAATATGATTTGTTGTCGTCGGGGTTGAATTCCTCGTAGTCGGGAGCAACGTATTCGCCGTTTACCGCAGCGGGATAATGCGTGCCGTGCGTAGGCGCAAGCTTATTAGTTATAACCTGTGCGGCAAGCGAATTGTCCGTATCCTTTAATGCGTTCGCAAACAGGTAGCTGACCATTTCAGCGCCGTACTTGTTGATATGCGTATCGTCTCTGCCCGTGGGCATTTTAACCTCGCTGCCCTCGTAGGAGGTGTGCGCGTGGAAGTACTGCGCCTCGGTATTGTTGCTCTTATAAAAATCTGACGTGAGCTTTGTCAGATCGATTACGGTCGTATCCGTAGCCGCGCCCAGCGCCTTAATCGCCGCCGCGTAGTCACCGTCCGCGGTTACGTGCACCTTAGAGCCCTCATACGTACCCTTCGCATCGTAGCGGGTAATGGGCGTGCAGAGTATGGGGGTTGCGCCCTTGTCGGTAGCCATTTTAACGTAATTGTCGTAGAGCGATTTCTGGAACGAGCCGGCAGTCGTGTGGTCGCCGACGGGGCTTGTGTAACGCGCGCTGTCGTCGCTCTTTTCGTCGTTGTGACCAAAACTTATGATAAGATAGTCGCCCGCCTTTATCGAAGTTTTAAGCGTGGCGTAGTTGTCCTCGGTGAGATAGCTCTTCGAGCTTCTGCCGGAAATCGCAAGATTGACGATTTGGTTTTCCGTTACATTCAGATACTGGGCAAGCTGAGTACCGTAGCCGTAGCGGGGAAGATAATACTTGTCGGTGAACGAGCATACCGTGCTGTCGCCGACAATGTAAATTTTTGCCGTGGAAGTGAGCGCAACCGACGTATCGGCTTCTACCGTATAACCGCACGCGCAGGTATTCGAGCCTGCGGCAAATTCGTGGTCGTAATATTCAGACTGCTGGTCGGTGTGACCTGCGCAGGTCGCCATTTTATAGTGACCCAACTCCTCCGCGTTAATCCACTCGTCGGCATAGGTGTGCTGATGTACGGGTACGCGCACGTAACCGCAGTCGTTGCAAGTGGTGTCTTCATCGTTGTCGAACACGTGCGCAGAAACGTTTTCCTTCAAAATCCTGTGCGAAAGACAGGTTGTGGCAATGTAGTGTCCGCTGCCGTTTTTGAACACGTTGCCTTCCGTACGGACGTGTTCGTGCTTATATCCGCAGTCCCTGCACTTATACATTCCGTTGTAATTGTGGGCACTCATCTCGCCGTTCATCGGTGCGTGGTTGGTACAGGTGGTCACAAGGTAGTGTCCGTCCTCGTCCGCGTACGAAAGCGCCTCGCTCCACGTGTGCTCGTGGTCTGCGGGAAGGAACATCTCTCCGCATTTGGAACAAGAGCCGTACTCGCCGGCGGTATCGTGACTTTCGGTCTTTGTAGGAGTGTCGCAATCGCCGTCCGCAGTGCAAGTGCCAGTATGCTTTGTTGCGCCGTCGCTAGTCCAATTCTCGTATTGATGTTTATGCCCGCTGCCTTCACTGCTGCCGCCGTTGTTACAGCCGGCAAGTCCCGCAAACACGCCTCCGGCCATACACAGCGATATAAGCAAAGGTAAAACTCTTTTGATTTTCATATCATTCCCCTCGATTTTTTGTTTCCTAATTATTATAATATTCAAGCCGCGTTTTGTCAATAGCCAAAATCAGTTAAGTATTACGTCTTTCAGACTGTCGTACTTTCTGAGTGCGGCGCGGCGTAAAGCAGTCGTATCGAACGCGCCCGAGAAAGCGTCGTCGGAAATCTTCTTTGCCGTAAACACCGCGGACACGGGAAAGCGCAGAGTTTTCAGCTCGGACAAAATCCGCCCGCTCTGCCGCGTGCCCATAAAATCGCCGCCGCCCCTTATCTTCAAATCGAACTCGGCAATGGCAAAGCCGTCCGAATTGTTCTTTAAAACCGAAAGCCTTTCGCGCGCAATATCACTGTCGTTATCCGTCAGAAGGAAGCAGTAGCTCTTGACGCTCCCTCTGCCCACGCGCCCCCTAAGCTGGTGCAGCTGCGACAGTCCGAACCTGTCGGCGTTGTATATGACCATTACGGTCGCGTCGGGCACGTCCACGCCCACCTCGATGACCGTCGTCGAAACGAGGCAGTCGTAAGTCTTATCGCGGAACGCCGCCATCACCTCTTCCTTTTTCTTGTCGTTCATTCTGCCGTGCAGAAGCCCGAAGCGGACGGACGGCATAGCCTTTTGCAAATCCTCGAAAAGCTCGGTGACCGACATAATCGTACCCTCGTCGTCGCCCTCGATTTTGGGGCACACGAAATACGCCTGCCGCCCCTGCCTTGTTTCGCCGCAAATCCACGCAAGCATATCGTTATATCTGCTGTTTTTTATGATTGACGTGGATATATCCTGCCGCGAATGCGGTTTTTCTTTAATAGTCGTTATATCCAGATCGCCGTAGAATACGAGCGAAAGCGTGCGCGGTATGGGCGTTGCGCTCATAACCAGGCAATCGCAATTGACTCCTTTTTCGGTAAGCGCCGAACGCTGGGCAACACCGAAACGCTGTTGTTCGTCGCACACGACGAGTGATAAATTTTTAAATTCGACGTCCTTCTGAATGACCGCGTGCGTACCGCAAACTATATCGACCGTGCCGTCTTTTAATCCCTTTTTAATCTCCCTCTTTTCCGCCGCGGTCGTCGAACCGGACAAAAACCGCACGTTGAATTCGGGCAGATATTTTTGTAGCTGTGCGCAGTTCTGCCGTGCCAAAACCTCTGTAGGCGACAGCATTGCCGCCTGATAACCCGATTTGACCGCCATATATGCCGCGGCCAACGCCACCGCCGTCTTGCCGCAACCGACGTCGCCCTGCAAAAGTCTGTTCATAACCTTGGGCGAGCGCACGTCGCTTAAAACGTCGCTGACCGCCCCTTTCTGCCCGTCGGTGAACTCGAAGGGAAAGCGGCTTAAAAACTCCTTAATATCGCCGTCGGAAACGGTATAGCGGTTGACCCTCGCAACCTCGCCGTCGCCCTTGATGACCTTGAACGCGGACACGAGCAAAAAGTACTCCTCGATGGCAATTCTCTCACTTGCCTCGGCAATATCCTGCTGCGAAGAAGGGCAATGCAGTCTGTAAAAGGCGTCTTTTAACGGCGATAGCCCATACTTTTTTTGCAGTGCAAACGGTATCGCGCTTTCGGTATTTACGTTCCGAAGAGCCTGCCGAACCGCCGTTCTTACCACCCCTTGCGTGAGTGTTCCAGACAGCGGATATACGGGCAGAATACCTTGCAGATTGCGCACGCTTTCCATCTTTTCGAAGGTGGGATTGACCATCGACGCGCCCATACCGTACTTATTCTGCACCCGCCCGTAAAAGAGGTATTTCTCCCCCTGCGCGAGCTTTGCCGCAACGTACGGCTGGTTGAACCATACCGTATGGAAAAGATTGTCCCCCTGACGGCACAGCGCCTTTACGAACGGACGGCGGGCGTAGTCGTTCCGCTCGACCGACAGCACCTCGCACACGGTTAAAATGACCGTATTATGGTACGCGTTCGCAATGGAATTGGTGTGCGTGAGGTCGACGAAATCGCGCGGGTACAGCCGCAGTAAATCTTCCTGCGAAAACACGCCCAGCTTATTCAGTTGTTTTTCACGCGCCTCGGACACGTACTTTAAGTCGGTTAGTTTCATTGTTTATAAAATTTAAGGAAGGCGTTGCGCCTTCCTTTGTTATTTGTATTACTCTAAGCTTACCATATAATAATATACGGGCTGACCGCCGTAGTGGAAATCCACCTCGCAGTCGGGGAAGGTTTCGCCGACCTTCGCCGCAAGCGCTTCCGCCGCCGCTTCGTCCACTCCCTCGCCGTAGTAGAGGGTAATCATCTCGTGCTCGGCGTTCTTCATTTTCTTGATTAAATCGAGCGTGGTGTCGTCGACGTTAGTACCCTTAGCCAGAATCTTCTTGGAGTTGAGACCTATGATATCACCCTCTTTGAGCTTGAAGCCGTTCATAGTGGTATTGCGCACCGCGTAGGTTACCTGACCTGCGGCAACGTTGTCGATTGCGTGGGTCATATTGGTCTTGTTTTCGGGCACGCTCTCCTCGGGATTGAACACGAGCGCCGCCGAAATGCCCTGCGGCACGTTCTTGGTGGGGATAACGTGTATGGTGCGGTTGTTCACAAGCCCCTTAGCCTGCTCCGCCGCCAAGATGATGTTGGAGTTGTTGGGGAAGACGAATACGTTTGCCGCGTTTATCTTCTGAACCGCGTCGGCAATGTCCTGCGCCGAGGGGTTCATAGTCTGTCCGCCTTCGATTACGCGGTCGACCATCAAGTCCTTGAAAATCTCGGCAAGTCCCGAGCCCGCGCAGATTGCCAGCATACCCATAGCCTTCTTTTCGGCTTCGAGCTTCTTTTTGAGCTGTCTGTTCTCTTCGAGCATATTCTCGATTTTAAGTCTGTCAAGCTCGCCCAGCTCCAACGCATAGGTTAAAGCTATACCGGGGGTGTTGGTGTGCACGTGCACTTTTATAAATTCCAAATCGCCTATGCAGATTACGCTGTCGCCGATGCCCATCAGCTTTTCTTTGAGCTTGTCGATATCGGCAAGCGTCGTCTGCGGCTTTAAGTTGATTACGAAAAATTCGGTGCAGTATGCGAACTCGATATCGCCCAAATCAAGATTTATGATATCGGAATTGTCGTCGAAGTCGGGTTCCTTTTCCTTAACCTGCACTTCGGTGGGGATTTCCGTGCCGACGATGTCCTCGCCCGAAATTGCCGCGAGGAAGCCGCGCATAATGGTCATAAGACCCATACCGCCGCTGTCTACGACGCCCGCTTTTTTGAGTACGGGAAGAAGTTCGGGGGTCTGCGCCAGCGCCTCGTCACCCACGGCGATTAACGCCTTTAAAAAGTCTACGAAATCCTTATTTTTGGACGCGAGCTTGCCCGCGCTCTCGCTCATCAGCCTTACGACCGTTAAAATCGTGCCCTCTTTGGGAATGGAAACGGCGGAATAGGCAACCTTTGTGCCCGCCTCGATGGCCTTTGCGAAAGTTTTGGTGTCGAAATTCTGGTTACAGTCCTTGATAACCGAGCAGATTCCCCTGAAAATCTGCGAGGAAATTACGCCCGAGTTACCTCTCGCGCCGCGCAGCGCGCCCTTTGAAACCGAGTCGCATATTTCCTGAAAGCGGTTGGACGAGCATGCGTTCATCTCCTTTACCGCCGATTGCAGCGTAAGCGACATATTCGTACCCGTGTCGCCGTCGGGTACGGGGAAAACGTTAAGGGCGTCGATTTTAGCCCTGTTTATTTCAAGCATTCTTGCACCGGAAGCAACCATTTTGCGAAATTCGGTGCTATTGACGGTTTTTTGCATTTTATCTCCAATTAAAAATGAATATTTATAGTATAAAATAGAGTTAAACCTTAATTTTAAAGTTTAACTCCTATGATGTTGACGTTTACGGTGTCAACAATCATACCCGTAAACTTTTCAACCTTGTATTTAATTCCTTCCTTCAGGCTCTCGGCGACCGCGTTAATCGAAACGCCGTACTTGATAACCACGTAAATATCGATAAAAATCCTGTCGCCGCTGGTTACGACTTTAACGCCCTTGCCCGACTGCTTCTTTAAAAGCTCGGACATAGAATCGGTAAAGCGGCGGGTGACGGTTTCCACAATTCCGTAGCACTCCAAGGCGGCGTTTGCAGCCACCTTTGCTATTGCCAGATCGGATATTGAAATTTTACCGTATACGTTGCTTGTGTTTACCGACATATTTTATATCCTTATTTTATACAGTCGCGCGCAATAACTCGCTACGACTGTTTTAATTTTACTATTTTTTTACTTTTTTGGCAAGTATTTTATTACAATTACCCCATTTTATTTGGGTAGTCTTAAATTTATTTTGAATAAAGTTAAAAAAATTTAGTCGTTTAGCGCGTTTTTGTTTGATTTTTTTTATTCGCCGTGATATGATAAGTAGGCTGTATGAAAGATACGGCGTTATTTTTAACCCTTTAAATTTTAGAGAAACCTATTGCGGGAGGAAATATTATGTCCAGAGTTTGTAGCGTATGCGGAAAAGGTCAGACGTCGGGTAACAACGTCAGCCACTCCAAGAG
>CAMWKX010000026.1 GCA_947174955.1 uncultured Clostridia bacterium
ACGCGCGCCAGTTTTTGGGGCAGATGGAAAAGCCCGACGTCGAGCTTATCGACGGACTTTCGCCCGCAATTTCAATTGATCAGAAAACGACCTCGCACAACCCGCGTTCGACCGTCGGCACGGTCACGGAAATTTACGATTATTTCCGACTGCTATTCGCGCGCGTGGGCGTTCCGCACTGCCCAAACTGCGGCAGAGAGATACGCCGTCAGTCGGTAGACGAGATTGCCGACAAGGTAATGCTTATGCCCGAGGGCAGCAAGATTATGGTCGAAGCGCCCGTCGTGCGCGGCAAAAAGGGCGAGTTTGTCAAAGAGCTTGCCTCGTACAAAAAGAGTGGTTACGGCAGAGTTAAAATCGACGGTGCGCTGTACGATTTGCAGGAAAATATCCATCTGGAAAAGAATATCCGCCACAACATTTCGGTGGTGGTGGACAGGCTTGTCGTCAAAGAGGGCGTGTTAAAGCGTCTGACTGACAGCTTAGAGAGCGCGTTAAAGCTCGCCGACGGCATTGTCGTTATCGACTGCAACGGCAACGAAGATCTGTATTCGACCAAGTACGCGTGCCCCGACTGCGGAATTTCGATAGAGGAAATCGAGCCGCGCCTGTTCTCGTTCAACACGCCGTGGGGCGCGTGCCCCGAGTGTTCTGGGTTGGGCTTTAAGCAGTCGGTCGACCCCGACTTAATCTGCCCCGACAAGAGTAAATCACTGCGCGACGGCGCAATCAAAATAAGCGGCTGGAATTTGGACAGCTCGGCAATTACGCAAATGAATTTAAACTCGCTCGCCAAGGCGTACGACTTCTCGCTCGACGTGCCTGTGGAAAAGCTTCCGAAAAAAGTTTACGATATGCTTATGTACGGCAATGGCGGCGAGCGGATAGATATGGAGTACAACGCGTACCATTTTAAGGGCAGTTACCAAAAGGCGTGGGAGGGGTTTGTCACCAACTTGCAGCGCCGCTACGAGCAGACGAGTTCGGACAGCGTGAAGTGGGATATAGAGAGATATATGCGCACTTCCGACTGCCCTTGCTGTCACGGCAAAAGGCTGAAAAAAGAGGCTCTCGCAGTAACGGTCGGAGGGAAAAACATAGCCGATATCTGCGATATGTCGGTGGAGGAACTGCACGCGTTTTCCGACTTTTCCTTCTTCTCGCAGACCGAGCATTTAATCGCCGACAATATAATAAAAGAGATAAATAACCGCATTTCCTTTCTGGAAAACGTAGGACTCGGGTATCTGACTTTATCGCGTTCGGCGGCAACTCTGTCGGGCGGCGAGAGCCAGCGAATAAGGCTTGCAACGCAGATAGGCAGTGCCTTAACGGGCGTTTTATATATCCTCGACGAACCGTCCATAGGACTTCACCAGCGTGACAATCAAAAGCTTTTGAATTCGCTTAAAGGCTTGCGCGATCTGGGCAACACTTTAATCGTTGTCGAGCACGACGAGGACACGATAAAAGCGGCGGACTATATCGTAGATATAGGACCCAAGGCGGGCGTGCACGGCGGTGAAGTGGTTGCGTGCGGCACGCAGGCAGATATTATGGCTCAGCCGCTGTCCATTACGGGCGACTATCTGGCGGGGCGCAGAATGATAAAAGTGCCTGAAAGAAGAGCGGTTCCCGACGGCAGATTTTTCAAGGTAAAAGGTTGCCGTCAGAACAACTTAAAGGGCATAGACGTCCAATTCCCCGTGGGGCTGATAACCACCGTAACCGGCGTTTCGGGAAGCGGAAAATCGAGCCTTGTCAACGAAATTTTATATCCCTATTTAGCCAACAAACTGAACGGCGCGCGCAAGCTTTTGGGCAATGCCGAGGGATACGAGGGCATCGAATATTTCGATAAGGTTATAGCTATCGACCAACAACCAATAGGCAGAACTCCGCGCAGTAACCCCGCAACTTACACGGGCGTATTCACTATGATACGCGACCTGTTCGCGGCGACTCCCGACGCAAAGGAGCGCGGATATAAGAGCGGAAGGTTCTCTTTCAACGTCGCGGGAGGGCGGTGCGAGCACTGTCAGGGCGACGGCATTTTGCAGATTGCAATGCACTTTTTGCCCGACATTTTCGTGCCGTGCGAGGTGTGCGGCGGCAAGAGGTACAACCGCGAAACGCTCGAAGTCAAGTACAAGGGCAAGTCGATATCCGACGTTCTGGAAATGACGGTGGAGGAGGCGTGCGAATTTTTCGCGCCCGTAACCGCCATACACAATAAAATGCAGACGCTGTGCGACGTCGGCTTGGGGTATATCAAGCTCGGGCAGAGCGCAACCACGCTTTCGGGCGGCGAGGCGCAGAGAGTCAAGCTTGCAACCGAACTTTCCAAGCGCGGCACGGGCAAGACGGTGTATATCCTCGACGAGCCTACGACGGGCTTGCACACCTACGACGTCGATAAGCTCGTGGGCATACTTTCGCGGCTTCGCGACGGCGGCAACACGGTAATAGTAATCGAGCACAATTTAGACGTTATAAAGACGAGCGACTGGATAGTCGACTTGGGACCCGAGGGGGGAGATAAGGGCGGCACGCTGATTGCGTGCGGCTCGCCCGAGGATATAGCAGCGTGCGGTAAGAGTTACACGGGGCAGTTCTTAAAAGACATACTGTAATTTGCACACACATTTTTGCGGCAAAAAGAATACTTTGTTAGTACGAAAATTTTTGTATAAGGAAGTGCTCTTTTATGCCGAAACCGCTCATTGCCGAGGGGGCATATCCCTCGCTCAAAGACCTACACTGCGACCCGTACGCGGCGCGGATAATCTCGTCCGCATACGCAACTTCGGCGGGCGAACTGAACGCTACGCTGCAATATATTTACCACTCAATCAGTTTTTCAGTCAAGTGCGACAATAAGCGCGCGGAGCTTTTAAAGAGCATTGCCATTGCCGAAATGAAGCACATCGACCTGCTCGGCGAGGCGCTTGCCCGCCTGGGCAGCGCGCCCGTTTACAGCTTTTCGCCGCCCGCGCAGTACAACTTTTATTCGACCAAATTCGTGGCGTACTCGCGGTCGCTCCGCAATATGATAGAGGACGACATTATGGGCGAAAAGTACGCCATTTACGGCTACGAGCGTATGTTGCCGAGGCTTAAAAACGACACGCTGCGCACGCTGATATGCCGAATTTTAGAGGACGAACATCTGCACGTCGAAGCGCTTAAATCGAGTTTAGAGGGCTTGACATAACCAAGGGTAAGATGTAAAATTACACTATGCAAAATTACGATATCGCCATAATCGGCGGCGGTGCGGCGGGGCTTGCCTGCGCCGTCCGCTTAAAGGAACTTGATAAAAATCTGTCCGTCGTCGTTATCGAAAAGGGGGAGCGCGCGGGCAGAAAAATCGCGGCTTCCGGCAACGGTCAGGGCAACGTTTCCAACGTCGATCTGGGGGCTGAACACTACCACGGAAGCGGTGCTTATCTTGCCGAAAAACTGTGTTCTTCGCGCCTTTACAACCCGCTTGAAATGTTCGACTTTTTGTTCGCTTCGGACAGATTGGGGCGCATATATCCCGCAGGTAAGCAGGGTTCGGCGCTTTCCGACTGCCTTTTGAGAAAGGTGGAAAAACTTGGAATTGAGCTTAAACTTTCCACCGCCGCAACCGCATTGGAAAAGGGCTTTACGCTGATCCTTTCGGACGGCGGGAAATTGCAGGCAAACCGCGTGGTTCTGGCGGCGGGCGGCAAAGCGCAGAAGCAGTTCGGAACGGACGGCGGCGCATACGCACTTGCAAGGAGCCTCGGGCACACGGTAACGCCGCTGTACCCCTCGCTCGTACAGCTCAAATGCGACACCCGCCATATCAAGACGTTAAAGGGCATCCGCACCGAGTGCAGGGTGACCGCGCTCGATAAGGACGGAAAAGTTTTAGGCACGTCCACGGGCGACGTGATATTCACCGACTACGGCGTATCGGGCAACGCGGTATTTTATATCTCGTCCTGCTGTGCGGGTGTGGAAAACGTAACGCTGTCGCTCGAATTTCTTACGGATATTCCTCAGGAGCGCATAGCCGCGGACGTGGAAAGCAAACTTGCAAAGGGCTATCCGCAGTCCGAGCTTCTGTGCGGCACGCTTCACAACCAGATAGGCAGGGCGGTGATAAGGCGTTGCGACAGCTCCGACCCGCGTACTATTGCCCGCACTGTCAAAAATTTCACGCTCGCCGTCGAAGGCAGTTTAGGCTTCGACTACGCGCAGGTGACGAAAGGGGGCGTGCCCGCCTCGGAGGTCGACGACAGACTGCAAAGCAAAATCGTGCCCGACCTGTATTTTGCGGGCGAGGTGCTCGACGTGGACGGCGACTGCGGCGGCTACAATTTAACGTGGGCGCTCGTCAGCGGTATGCACGCTGCCAAGAGCGTAGTAAATTCTTTCAACACAGATGATTAAGCGTTTCGACAACGTAAAACTTTCCCCCGCCCGACCCGAAAGCGACTTAATAAAAGTGGTCGAAAAAAAGCTGGGCGCAAAAGTCAGATATTTTAAAATCATAAAAAAATCGCTGGACGCTCGCGACAAGCGCAACGTCTTCTGGCTGTATTCGGTTGCCTGTTTCGAAAGGGAGGAAGCCGAGCTGCAGCCCGCGTTTGAAAAGCTTGAAAACCCGCCCGAAGTCGCCGTAATCGGCGGCGGACCCGCGGGGCTTTTTTGTGCTCTGCGCCTTGTGGAACACGGCTTTAAACCTGTGATAATCGAGCGCGGACAAGCCGTTGAGGAGCGGCGGGAAAGCTGTCTGAAATTTTTCGGCGGCGGCGCGCTGAACACCGAGAGCAACGTTCAGTTCGGCGAGGGCGGTGCGGGCGCGTTTTCGGACGGAAAACTGAACACCCGCACCAAGGACGGCTATAACCGCGACGTGCTTGCGGGCTTCGTCAGATTCGGCGCACCCGAGGACGTTTTATACCTCAACAAGCCGCACGTGGGCAGCGACAGACTGTACGGCGTACTGCAAAATATCCGCGCCTATATCAGGCAGAACGGCGGCGAATATCTTTTCAATAACAAGCTCGTCGGCATAAATACGAACGACGGTGAGCTTACTTCGCTTATTCTCGAAAACACGGTCAGCGGCAGGACGAGTGAAATGCGCGTTGCCGCCGCAGTGCTTGCAATCGGGCATTCTGCGCGCGACACCTACGAAATGCTGAATAACAGCGGTGTTCTTATGGAAGCCCGCGATTTCGCCGTCGGCGTGCGCATAGAGCACTTATCTTCCGCGATTTCCGCCGCGCAGTACGGCGACTTTGCAAAATATCTTCCCGCCGCCGACTATCAGCTTGTTAGCCACGCCCACGAGCGGACGGTATTCACTTTCTGTATGTGCCCGGGTGGAGTGGTCATTCCCGCGGCGAGCGAGGAGGGCGGCGTGGTGGTCAACGGTATGAGCAACCGCGCCCGCGACGGAGTGAATTCCAACTCGGCTTTAATGGTTCAGATGCACCGTTCCGATTTCGGCGGCGACGACCTGTTTGCGGGCGTGCGCTTTCAGCGGGAAATCGAAAGGAAGGCGTTTACGCTCGGCGGCGGAACTTATAGAGCGCCCTGCCAGCTTTTCGGCGATTTTGCAAAGGACAGACTGTCCGACGGCTTCAAAGAGGTTCAGCCCACTTACGCGGCGGGCGTGACTTTCGCGCCGCTGAACGAAATTTTACCCCGCACGGCGGTAGAAGCTTTAAAGGCTGCCGTGCCCGATATGGCAAAGCGGCTTAAAGGCTTCGATAATTGTTCGTCGGTTCTGACGGGTGCGGAAACGCGTTTTTCGTCGCCCGTGAAAATTTTAAGGGATGCGGACGGACAGAGCGTATCGGTAAAAAATCTGTACCCTTGCGGCGAGGGCAGCGGTTACAGCGGCGGCATAACTTCGTCGGCGGCGGACGGCATACGCGCCGCGGAAAACTTATTCGAACGCTTTAAAAGTTTACTTTAAATTCATAATTCGTTCATACAGATTACACATTTGCGGAATATAATCCAAGCGTAAAGGCGTGGCAACCCGCCGCAGAAATTACGAACACTCTAACTTTTTTCATATTCTCTCTTATTGGAAGAGCCCGACTCAAAGCGCGGGCTCTTTCTTTTTTGTGAAAATTTGCAGGTAAAATTTACAAATTATCATTGTGAAAATTTTTTCACATATATTATTGACACACACGCGTGTGTGATGGTATACTGTCAAAGTATAAGTATTATGCAAAATATCGTCCGCTTACGCGCGCGGGTTACGAACACGCGTGTGCAATGGAAAATTCCGGAGTAAATATGGCTGTTTTAAAATACGAACGGTATATCGTAAGGCTTTCCGTCGAACAGAAAGTCAGGCTCATAACCACGACCGAGTTTTATAAAAGCTCGTCGGTCGGCAGTTACGAATTTCCCGTTTTCGAACTTAAAAATCAACCCTTCGACGAAAGCTGCAAGGGTATACGCGTAACGCACTTTCCTTCCGATATAGCTTTGGCGTCCGCCTGGAACGGCGAGCTGGTATCGGACGTATACGCTGCGATGGGCGAGGAGGCGCGCGCTAAAAACAGCTTTGCCTATTTCAACTGCACCAACGATTTATCGCGGGAAAAATTCACCGTGGACAACTGCGTTCTGGCGCATTTTCTTGCCGAAAAGGTCGCGGGTTTGAAGCGCGGCGGCGCGTACGTCAATTTCGAGGACGTGCCTTCGGAAGACGATGACGAACAGACGGCGAGATGCGGCGTGCGCGACGTAGTGCTCAACACGGCGTCGCCGAGCTCGGTCATCTTCTCTGACGTAGCCGACGCGGAAACTGCGGTACGCCGCTTCAAGTACAAAGACCTGGTTTACGGCATTGCATCGTCGGTAGAGGAGGCGCTCGACTTTCTGTATAGCGGCGCTTCGTTCCTCTTTCTTTCCGAGAATATCACGGACGCGCTTGCAAACAAGCTTACCGAGCTTACCGAGGCGTATAAGCTTGCGCACACCCGCTTTGTAAACGACAAAATGCCCGAGAGCAATTTTGCCCGTCTTGCGAGAAATTTCAAAATCTTCGACGGCGAAATCCTCGATAAGGCGTGCGACAACGTAATCGGCATACTGTTCGATATGCAGAACTCGAAAGAAAACCGGACGGAAAATTTCACCGCGCTCATAAACGGCGAAAAGGCGGTTTTCGACGAAATCAACCACAACGCGCTTGCGCTCAAAGCCGCAAGACAGTCGGCTGTGCTCATCAAGAACGACGGAGGAGTACTTCCTTTGGACCGCAACCGCAAGGTTGCCGTTCTCGGCGAATACGCAAAAGACCCGAGATGTCAGCGCGGCTACTTTACTACCGAGGCAACCTCCGAAATTCTGCCCTTCAACGCAATCAATAATTACGAACTCGAAACCGTAGGTTTCGGACTCGGCTATGCCAAGGGGGAGCGCGGCAGAAGCGACCTTATTGACCACGCGCACCTTCTGTGCAATCAGGCGGATTGCGCCGTGGTATACGTTTACGCGCCCAAGGGCGCCGACAGACTGCCCCCCGAGCAGATGGAGCTTTTAAACGCAATCGCGGGCAGACACGCCAAAGTCATTGCCGTCGTTGCGTGCGAGGGCAACATAGATATGAGCTTCGTCGACCTGTGCGACGCCGTGCTTTTAACGTACGTAGCGGGTCAGGGCGGCGCGAACGCAGCGCTCGATCTTCTTACGGGTATTGTTTCTCCGTCGGGCAAGCTTGCCGCGCCCGCGGGAATTATAGGCGCGGAGGGTATGATAGAAAAATACCCCTTCGGCTACGGACTTTCGTACACGTCTTTCGAGTATACCAATTTGCAGGTCAACGAAAGCGGAGTGAGCTTTACGGTTAAAAACGTAGGCGCTTACGACGGCTGCGCAGTACCTAGAATGTACGTCGTAAAGAAGAATACGAAATCGTCGTTTGCGCAGAAGGCGCTCAAAGGTTATACCAACGCGTTCGTGGAAAAGGGCGACGCCGTGCGCGTTAAAATTCCCTTCGACGAAACGACTTTCAGCCAGTATTCGCAGGACGGCAGTTACTTTGTCGAGGGCGGACTTTACACGGTGTCCGTCGGCGACAGCGAAACGACCGACAAGCTTTCGGGCATATTGATGCTCAAACAATACGACGAAAAGAACAAATTCAGAAGTTCGGTTGTCGAAACGTCGACCGACGGAAGGGCGGTGGATTTCAGCGAGAGCGGACTGCCGTCGGACGTAAAGGCGGAAAGGAAGAAACTGCCCGTCGCACTGCGCGTGACGCTTGCCGTCGTGCTTGCGCTCTATGTCGACGCAATACTCGCTTTCTTCCTGTTCGGCAACGCGATAAGCAATAAGGGCGCGTTCTTCTACGTGTTGATGGTTGCGGTTGCGCTCATCGTCAACGGACTTGCCGCCGCGTATATCTTCTTTACGCTTTCACGGCACAAAAAACAGGAATACATACACCCCAACGTCGTGCTTACGGATATGCTTGACAACGTTGACGAGTTTGCGGAGATAGCCAAAGTAAAGTATAAACAGCCCGTCGAGCAGTCCGCGGAAGCGGAGCCCGAGCTGTCGGAAGAGCAGGTTGCGCAGCAGGAGGCGGCGGAAGCGCTCGCTGCAACGTACGAAGTACGTTTCGACGACGCGGAGGCTACGGATATGGCGCGTGCGGAAAAGGTGTCGTTCACCGAGCTCAGCCGCAATTTGCGCAACTACGCTATGCGCAGGGGAATAAATCTCGAAATGACCTCGGCGCGTACGCTTATTTCGGCAATCGCGTCGTGCAAGCTGGTATTCCTTACCTCCAAAAACGCCGAGCTTCTGCCCGCGTTCGTGAAAATTCTCAACGAGTACTACGGCAACGACAGTCCCGTCGTAGCCTCGGACAAATGGAATTCGCTTTCCGACCTGCTCTGGTCCGAGAGCGACGAGGCGGGTAAATTCGTGCTGTCGGCTTTCTCCAACGCCGTATACAGCGCGCACGTTTCGAGCGTGCAGGAGCGCGTTCTCATAATCGAAAACGTAAACCTGAACAACCTGGGCAGTTATTTCTGTAACTTCCTCGAATACGCAAACCACCCCACGGAGCAGTACGTAATAACCTTTAACGAGGACACGTCTTTCCGTCTTCCCGACAACCTTACT
The DNA here is from genome assembly GCA_947174955.1 of uncultured Clostridia bacterium. Lineage (GTDB taxonomy): Bacteria > Bacillota > Clostridia > Christensenellales > Borkfalkiaceae > Coproplasma. The sequence continues at coordinate 9,139 of CAMWKX010000026.1, forward strand.
TACGTGCTCGTGGCCAAGGACGGCTATATCGATATGCTGCCTCCCGAGATACTCAACGCGTCTATGGTGGCGGAAGTAATGCTCACTACGGGTACGGTAGAAACGGAGGAAGTCGAGCCGAAAATCATTTCGCACGAAGATTTCCTTCTGATGCTTTCCGAGGTAAAGGAGGAGCATTACGTTACCGAAAGAATATGGCGCCAGGTCGACAAACTCTGCGAAACCATCGACGAAACGGAGAAGTTTGCGATAGGCAATAAAAATATCATACAGTGCGAAAGCTTTACGTCGGTGCTGATTTCCTGCGGAGCGGAAGAGCCCGACGCCGTGACCAATATGTTCCTTGCCAAGCTTTCGTATATTCTGAAAAATACGCGTATGTACAGGCAGGAAGACGGTGAAAAGGCGGTATACGCCATCATCGAAAAACTGTTTGCCGACGAGGAACTGACAAAAATCAAGCGTTCGCTTACCAAGCGCGTGCGCGTGGAAGAGGCAAAGCCCGAAATCAAAACAGAACAGCCCGCCGCGGAAACGACAGAGCAAGCGGCTGAACAACCTTCCGAACAACCTGCGGCGACGGAGAAAACCGTTCCCGACGAGCCTGAACAACCTGCGGAAGCCCCCGCAACTGCCGAACAGCCTGCGGAAACTCCCGCAACTGCCGAGCAACCCGTAGAGCAGTCGGCGGAAGAACCCGCGGAGGCCGCGCCTCCCGCAGTTGACGACGGCTTAGGCGACGACGCGGAGGAGGATTTATGACGTACGGCATTTTGGCGACTGATAAATTTTTCTCCCAGTTTGTATCCGTGCTCACAAGCAAGGTTGCACTCATAATATACATTACGCTCATACTCGTGCTCATTATGGTGCTGACTATAAAGGTAGTTCTCGGCGAGCAGGAGCGCGCCGAACAGCACAGGAGAAAAAAGAAGATAGAAGAGGAAGCGGCGCAGGAAGCGGTAATCGACGGCGTATCCAAAAAAATCGACAAGCATTTCGAGAGGATAGGCGGCGATCTTAACTACGTTAAGCGCAACCTTGCCAACGCCGCGGGTTATCCCGCGCCCGTCCGCGCAATGGCTCAGCAGGCGGCGAATGCAGGCGGCGGAGCGGCGTCGGCAGGCGAGGAGGTCAACACGGAAGGCTCGCGCTTCTATATGCTCACGCAGATAGATAAGGAATACGAGAGCTACGTGCGCCCCGCATACGACGATAAAATCGGGTTAAAGGAGCTGTGTGAGGACTTCCGCAATTTCTCCGCGGGCGTACTGCATCTGTATTACGATATAGAGGATATAAGAAGATTTATAGGCGGACTTGCGGTAACAAAGCTTATCATACTGCAAGGTATGTCGGGTACGGGTAAAACTTCGCTTGCGTACGCGTTCGGCGAATACCTGGGCAATAAGACGGTAGTCGTGCCCATACAGCCTATGTGGAAGGAGCGTACGGACCTTTTAGGATATTACAACGAATTCACGAGAAGATTTAACGAAACTACGCTTTTGTACAAGATGT
>CAMWKX010000027.1 GCA_947174955.1 uncultured Clostridia bacterium
GACAGCACCCTCGGCGAGGGCAGACCCAAGATTATCGGCGAGGCGTATCAGGTGGTCGAGTGTAGCTGGGACGACAGCTTGGAGGACGCGTATCTCGATAAGGCGGGTTGTCTCGAAGGTTACGAGCCGCCGTACAGAAATTTCAACGGCATTACGAGTAAGTTCGGCGCGCACTTTATTCTGAAAATAGACAAAATATTGATGAAACCGAAATATTACGACGCTATAGTCGGCGGCGTCAGCGCAAAAGATTTCCCTCGCGTGCCCGTGGACTACGGTTACCGCGACAGCACGAATTTCTGGTATACGAAATTCAAAAAGCCGATACCCGAAAAAATTCAGGCGAAAGAGGGCGACGTGAAGTCGGTTATTTACGCGGCGTCGCGCATCGACCCCGACGTCAAATTCACAGACGGAGCGTGCTCGAAGCTGACGAAAATCCCACGCATATTCTTAAAGGCGGCGTTAACTCAGATGGTTGAAATAGCAAAGGAAGAGGGCATAACTCTCATTGACGAGGCGGCTTTGGAAATAATCAACGATAAGCGCCGTAAAGAGAAAAAGAAGTAAAATTTATGAATGCGGATATACAGATATTAAATTGGGTTCACGGAGTTTTTCACGGACAGACGTGGCTGAACTATATAATGAAATATGTCACCTATATCGGAGAATTCGGTGCGGGTGCGGTTTTGTGTGCAATCGGACTGCTCATATTTAAAAAGACGCGCTGGGCGGGCGTAGCGGTCGGAATTGCCTGCGTTCTGGACGTGCTTATAGTAAACGTCATATTAAAGCTGAGCGTAAACCGCGCACGCCCTTGGCAATCATACCCCGGGCTAGGCTTTCAGGAGTTCCATCAATCTATAAGCGTGAGGGAGCCGACCGACTCGTCGTTTCCTTCGGGGCATACCGCCGCATTGTTTGCCGCGGCCGTTGCGGTTGTAATGTATTATAAAGTAAAGGGATTGCCCGCGATCGGCGTTGCGCTGCTCGTCGCGCTGTCGAGAATATATTTATGTATGCATTATCCCAGCGACGTTCTCGGCGGAATGCTGATAGGTTCCGCCTGCGGCGTTGCGGGCTATTTCCTGATGAAGGTTGTAAAAAAGTATATTTTCCCGAAAGTTTTGAAGCTTTTCGTAAAAGAAAAGGCTTCCGATACTCCGCCCGAACAGGAGTCCACGGAGTAGAAAATACTTTACGGTCGGTGATATCATTGACAAAATAATTCAAAAAGTGCTAAACTGAAAAACGAATTTTGTGCGCAAAGCAAAGAGGTCGGCAGTAAATGGCAAAGGGTAAAATAAAATTCGGTTTTAATATCAAAAAGCGTATTTTGCCCGTAATTATACTGTCGGTCTGCACGCCGCTCATATTGTTCGTTGCCATACCGTTTGAAATATACGCCAACAATATGGATGAATTTCTGTTTTCGTTGTCCGGATTTTTCCCCTGGTGTGTGCTGTTCGGATTTCTCCTTGCGGCGGGCATAGCGGCAAGTTTGCTGTTTTTGCCGCAAAAAGCTTACAGAATAGTCTACGCGCTTATTTTGTCAATAACGTTTATGCTGTTTTTGCAGGGCACTTTTTTAAACTTCGGAGTAAATTCTCTTTCGGGCGATAAGCTCGGCTCTGCGTCCGTGCATATCGGATTGAAAATTTTAGATTTGTTTATATGGATTGCCGTAATCGCCGCGGCGGTCGTTCTTTCGCTTCTTAAAGACACCAAGGGTATTATTACGATAATTGCCGTAATACTTTCCGTCGTAATAGCGGCAACACAGATTATGAATCCGCTGACGAATACCATTAACCACCCCGACGTGTTTTTAAGCAGAATAAAGCGCCTTGAAAAGGAAAACGACAACTTCAAAAACGAAGTTTTAACGTGCGCAAATCTCACGTCCGTTTCAAGTGACAGGAACGTTTACTACTTCTGTATCGACAGGTTTGACGAGTATTTCGCCGAAACCGCATACAAGGTTCAGCCGGATATTTACGATAATCTCGACGGCTTCACCTGGTTCAAAGACAATCTGTCGCTATACGGACACACTTATCCTTCGGTTGCATATATGCTAACAGAAAAACCTCTCGATATGCAACTGTCGAGAAAGCAATACCTCGATACGGTATACGATGGCAACAAAACGCTTTCCGTGCTCAAAGAAAACGGTTACAGCGTAAACGTTTACACTCAGGCGTACTATGCGTACAATACCGCGAGTACGTTGCACGACTACGTAAATAACGTATCGGTTGCCAAGAAGTTCGAAACGGCGCGCCCTATGAAACTGACAGGCTGTATGCTGAGTACCGCGGTAATCCGCTGTCTGCCGCTGTTTCTTAAAGACGCGGTGCACGGGATAAATTCCAATACCTTCAACGAGTGCGTGACTTGCGTAGGCGAAGACGGATACGACGGATACTCGGCGGTAAACAATACCGTGTACGGACAAGCGGCAAAGGCAACCTTTGAAAGTAAGGGCGATAAGAATTTTTCGTTTATACACATAGAGGGCTGTCACGACGTTTACGTGGACTACATATCCAAGTCTGTTTCCGTCGGACAGGAAAACGAGATAAAGGCATCCGTGGAAAACAGTTTCAGGGTTGTAAACGAATATATCAGAGTTCTGAAAGAAAAAAACCTGTATAAGGACGCGACCATAGTAATTACGGGCGATCACTCTGCGGCTATTGACGACGCTGTCGCGCCGAAGGGGGCAAAGCTGACCGCGCTGTTCTTCAAGCCTTCGGGCTCTGACGGTACTCCGCTTGCGCAGTCAAACGCGCCGGTGGCTCACGAGAATATCTGGCCGTCGATAATGAAGTCTGAAAATATAGTGCGCGAAGGCGAGGGGACTGGGCTCTTCGATATTCGGGAAAGCGACGCGAACCGCGAAAGAAAGTATATCTGGCACACCTACGTCAGCGAGCAGTGCGACGAGTATATATACTCGGTAAAAGGTTCGGGAAAAAACTTTGACAACTGGGAACTTACCGAACGAAATCATTTTAACCGCTTTATAATGGATTGATTACCGAAACTTTACGAAAGACTGAAAATGGATACAGTAATTTACTATTTATGTTTACCGCTTGCATATCTTATGAAGGGACTGTGGCTGCTTGTAGGCAATTACGGCTTAGCCATAGTGCTTTTCACGCTTGCAAGTAAAATAATATTGTTTCCCGTATCCGCGTGGATACAGAAGAACTCTATTCTGATGGTAAAAATTCAGCCCGAGATAAACTTTTTAAAGGCAAATTATTCGGGCAATATAGACGCGATTGCGGACGGACAGTCAAAGCTCTATAAGCGGGAGCATTATCATCCGATGCTTTCTCTCATACCGCTTATTATTCAGATTTTACTGCTGCTTGCCGTCGTGTACATAATTTATAACCCTATGGGTTATCTTTTCGGAATTTCAAATTCCGCGGTGAATGCGCTTGCAAACAATATTGGCGCGGATACCGGTGAATCGGGCTTTCAGCTCGTGATCATTCAAGCCATACAAAACGGCACGATAACGGCGGCAACTCACGTGGAGGGGTTAACCTCCGCAGAACTTGCGGATATCATTTCCAAGGTTTCGTCTTTCAAGCTGAACTTTTTGGGAATGAACCTTTGCAGCGTTCCTTCAAAGGTATTGGGCTGGTATTTTCTGCTTCCCGTGTTTGCGGGTTTTTCCTCCTGGATAATGTGCTTTACGCAAAATCTTTCAAACGTTATTCAGCACGAACAGGGCAAAATCAATAAATACGGAATAATGGCGGTAAGCGTCTTGCTGTCGCTTTACCTCGGCTTTTTCGTGCCGGCGGGTATTGCAGTCTACTGGATAGCGAGCAACCTTTTATCGATTGCGCAGATGTACTTATTGAACGCCATTATAAATCCTAAAAAATACGTCGATTACGAGTTGCTCGAAGAGAGCCGTAAGGCGCTTGCGGATTCGAAAGCGTTCGGCAAAATGGACAAGAAAGATCCGCTGTATAGGCAGATGAAGGCGCGTCAAAAGCAGGATTATAAAAAATTTACGCACATAGTAAACAAGCATATAGTTTTTTATTCCGAAAAGAGCGGCTTCTATAAGTACTACAAGGAGCTTATTGCCGAGCTTTTAAAGCGTTCGAACATAATAATACATTACGTCACGAACGACTTCAACGACGTTATATTCGACATAGCCAAGGACGAGCCGCGTATAAAGCCGTACTATATCGGACTGAAAAAGACGGCGCTTTTAATGATGCTGGTGGAAACGGATATTTTCGTTATGACCACGCCCGATCTGGACAAGTACTACTTAAAGCGTTCGTTCCTTAAAAAGGATATCGAATATATTTACGCTCCGCACGATACAATGAGCGTGCATACGGGTTTTAACGACGGCGCGTTTGACGCGTTTGATACGATACTTTGCAGCGGACAACACATTGTGGACGAGATGAAGGCGATAGTCGCTATGAAAAATCTGCCCGAAAAAAATCTCGTGGAGTTCGGCTTTCCGCTTTTGGACAATCTTGTTGAGGCGGGGCGCAGGGAAAACGAAAACAGAGAGGAAGGCAGGGTTAAAGAGATACTCATTGCTCCTTCGTGGCAGGAGGACAATATTCTCGATTCTTGCATAGACGAAATTATAAGCGGATTGTACGGCAAAGGCTATAAAATCTGCGTAAGACCGCACCCCGAGTACGTTAAACGTTTCGGTTATCAGATGAGTAAACTGTTGGAAAAGTATGACGGTTACGACAAGCAATTGCTGTCGTTCGAGCTTGATTTTTCGAGCAACAAGTCGGTGTATTCGTCAGACTTGCTTATAACCGACTGGTCGGGCATAGCCGCGGAATTCTCCTTTGCCACGGGGCGTCCGTCGCTGTTTATAAACACGAAGCCGAAGATTTTGAATACGGAATGGGAGAAGGTTGGTATTACGCCCGTCGAATTCGAATTGCGTAAAGAAATCGGCGTCGCCGTCGATAAGCAGGACTTGGTAAATATAGGCGAAACGGTAAACGAGCTTTTCGAAAAGCAGGGCGAGTATAAAGTTAAAATCGAAAAATACTACGAAAATTTCACGTTTAATCACGGCAATGCAGCCGAGAACGGCGCAAAATATATTTTGAAGTCACTTTCGCAAAAGAGAAAAAACAATAATTGAGAGGAAAAAATTATGATAACAACACAGCTGCTCTATATTGACCCTGCGGCAACGTCCGTACTGATAACGTCCCTGACGGCGATAGTAGTCGCGGTCGGCGCGTCGGCAATAGTAATCTGGCGTAAGTTAAAGAAAAAGGTTGACAAGACTTTGAAAATCGACCCCAACGCAAACAAGGAAGTTGAGGAAGAGCTCGTCATTCTGGACGAGGACAGCGAGCAAGCCGAAGCGGGCGAAGCTCCTGAAAAGGACAACGCGCCCAACGAGGAAGAAGCTCCCGCCGAGCCTGTGACGGTTGAAGTGAAAGAAAAAGCAGAATGATAAACAAAAAAAGAGAGTAGTAAGCACTACTCTCTTTTTGGTTGAGGTGACGGGACTTGAACAATTACAAAATTGCACAACAATACAATATATAGTAGCATAATTATACAAAATGACTATATATGGTATATAAAACTAAGTCTGCCCCAACCTTGCCCCAAGAATAATATAAAATTTAAAGAGAAACTTCTAAAGCCTTTTCAAGTTAATTGCCAAGCCGCCATAGATTGGCGGCTTAAATTTTGTCAAATGCCTATACTTGGTAGTTTAAATGAAATGTATTAATGAATAAAAATGTCTAATTTTGATGTTGAAAATTAAATATTTAGACTAATTTATAATAAATTAGACAGAATTTAGATAAAATTACATAAATCTATTGACATAGTTGCTGATATATATTATTATTACATTGAGGTGATTATATGAAATTTGAATATAATAAAGATAAATTTGCTGAGTTAGGTTTAATTGTTAAACACGGCAACTGTCAGAATATCGTGTTTTTTTGGGATGAAACCGAACAGGCGGCGTCATATATTGTTGAAATATACCGATACGTAGGGGACACTCAATTAAGTCGCGGATTTATGAATGACAGCGACGTTTATTTAACTGTCAAGCAAGGTAAAGCTAAGCCTGTTTGTGCGATAACTGTCGAGCGCAATAAATTCTATCATTCTGTAAATGATTTGCCCTGCGGCGATTATATTGTTTGTCTGAAGGTTGAGGACAGAAGCGGCGAAATTTGCAAGGAAGCAAAACCGTACTATTTTTATATAAAAGATGTGGAAAGAATAGCAGCTTTAAGAGCAGAAGAGGCAGAAAAAAAGGCAGCTCAAAGAGCAACCTCTATTGCAATGGCAGCTAAGCGTGGGGCAAGAGTATGACGACGAAATTGTTTGAAAGATTAGTTACTAAGTTTTCAATAAAAGTAAACGATTTGGCTAAGTACCTTGAAATTTCAAAGGCTACGATATACAACTATCGTAATCTTGAAAGGTTTTCCGATATACCTAGCGATAAGCAGTACAAGATATTCTATCTATTTGGTAAGGAAACTGAGGAAGAGCTTGAACTTGTTCTGGACGAATCAGATAACGATACGTTAGCGAAATATGTAAACCGAATTTCAAGCATATTAAAAGGAAGCGTTCAAGAAAACGTAGGTTCGATTGCTTCAATTGAAGAACTGTCAGGGACGGTAGAACGGTTAAAGCAAGAAAATTCAGCATTGCAACGTCAACTTGTCTGGCTACAAAAATTTAGCGGTATGGACGAGTTTACAAAATCTGTTGTTCTAGATAAGGTTGCAAGCATAGTCAACGGTGTTTCAAACGTGGAAATTAAGGAATTTATAGATTACTTAAACATATTTGAGATTTATAAGGCAAACGGTAAGAGGTAACAGATGAGTAATTGGCAAAAGATAAGTTTGAGAGATGCGGTTGGTAAAGTCGTGTTCGACGACGAATGGGGCTTTATAAGATTTGACGGCAACGTTTCCTATTCTGTTGGTGGACATGATTTGAGTTACTATTATTTAGAAGAAGATGGGCAAAAAAGTCAAATTAGACCGAACACATATAGTGTCAAAGATTTGATATCTCTGTTTTCGAAACAAATATATTATCGTAATCAAAACTACGGATATTACGGCAGAAATCAACAACAATATTTAAGTGTCGCAGTTGAAGAAATTACGGTAACTCTTAACAATAGTGATAGATATTCTTATAATACAAACCGTTTTTTAGGACAACATTCATTTGTAATCAAAAAGAAAGATAAAAAGCGCTTAGAGTATTTACGCCACGTATGGATTTGCGACGAAATTCAAGATGATAAATCTGATTCGGGCAAGCGCCTAAGACCGCCGCTTTTTAAAGATTTAAAAGTCGGTGATGAAATCTTACTAAATGGGCAAAAGCATTTGATTGGCGTAGTTTATGAGCAACCGAATGAAAGCGGTTATATGTTTGCGGCTACACCAAGCTATGAGGGTGCGAAGGGGGCATCCGTCAACGTTACTTTTAACGATACGGTTTGTGTTTTGCCATACGAAGAACAATCTGTTCCCGAAACAGAACAATTCAATACATATAAGAACGAATTTGAGTTAAGTCCTTATATCGTCAAGTCTGGGCAGTGTCTGAATGTGTATTGGAACAAAATTGAAGATGCTGCGGAATATATAGTTGCTCTTTATAAGAAATATGACAGACCGTATTTGCAAAAGATTTATCATTTAAAAGATTACACTGTTGAAAGGAACGACGGATTTGTTTCAATTGACGGATTAATGGATGAGGGATATATAGTTACGGTAAGAGCGGAAAACCGAAACGGTGAAGAAATAGCACTCTCCCGTGGGATTCCAATAAACAGCAATAAGCAGTGCATACCGCAGTACTGGAAGGAGTAAATATGAATTCTATAGATGCTCATTGTTTAGGTATTCCGTACGGAGGTATGGTTTGGTGGAAAAAGATAGACGAAGCGGCAAGATATTTAGTTTATCTTTATATTGCAGAAAAAGAAATTTATAACGAAATTGCTTGTGTTGAGAAAGACAGGCAGACGCTTTATCATACATTTGAAGGTTTGGCTATGATTAATAAAGTCTGGGATGGTTACCGTTGTTGTTGGCGCAATACGGACTATGCTTACTATGTTTCAATAGCAGCTGAGGATAGAAATGGTAATATTATAGCAGAAAGTCAAAATATAAAATTGGATCCGCTTTCTGCACATGGTAATAATTAAGGGGTGGAGACAAATTCATGAACAAAATAAATGCAACTTGCAAACCGATTTTAAACGGAATAATGGCTTGTTGGGAAGGTGTAGATAATGCTGCCAGATATGTTATCACGCTTTATATAAATGACGCAGATATTTCTACACGAATTAATGAAAGGACAGAAAAGTATTGTGCTTTTACTGGACTTGCAGCAATTGATAATACCACCATCAGTATTACGAGTAGTATTTGTCGGGCAGCTAAAGCAGTAATATATCACGATAGTTATGCTTCACCACAACATTCAGGATTTGATTACTATGTAAAAGTTTCTGCCGAAAACAGGAACGGCGAAATAATTGCTGAATCGGAAAAAATAAAATGTTCAGTAAATGAGTTTTAGGAGAAAATAAAATGAACAAATTGAATTTAACTTGTAAACCGATTTTAAACGGAATAATGGCTTATTGGGAGGGCGAGGAAAAAGCCGCAAGATACATCGTATCGCTGCATATAGGTGAAACGGAAATTTCAACCCGAATTAACGAAAGGACGGAAAAGTACTGCACCTTTTCGGGACTTGCCGAGTTAGATAATTACAAAATTAAAGTCGTGGCGGAAGACCGTAACGGGACAGTAATTGCTGAGAGTTCGCAGCCAGAGGTTGAAGTGGAAGATCTTAACCACAAGCTGAATGTAATAATACGGAAACTAGACGACGTTGCTTACGCCGCAGTTTAAGGAGGAAATAAAATGAGATATTACGAAGAAGAATTGGAAACTTTGATTAAAGCGGGGGCAAAAGTAGTTGAAGTTGCTTCCTTTGAGTGGGAGCGCGTTCACGGGTTTGCAAACTACGTTGCCGAAGATTTGAACGTGGACTGGTATGCTTGGAGTGCAGTTTCGGGACTTAAAGTCTGGGACAACGGAAACTTTAAAACTATCAATCCCGATTGCGTAACCTTGCCTGCTGTGCTTGATTACTATCTCAAAGCGGAAAACGATATGTTGCTTGTGCTGGAGGATTTCCATCCGTACAGCGAAGTAAATAATCCCGCAAACGTAAGATATTTGCGCGAAATGATGCGTGCGCAGAGCTATTCCGGTAATTATAAAAAGGCAATTATTTTAAGCTCGCCTAATAAATTTGTTCCAGAAGAACTTTCCAAAGAGTTACCTGTAATTGAGGTTGATTTGCCTGATAGAGATACAATAGAAGTTATAGCCAACAGCGTTGTCGAAGAATATAGTGAATACTGTATTGAAAATGAAATAACTCCTAAGTTGTTGGAATCCGCATTGGGTCTTACCGTTATGGAAGCACGGCTCGCATTTGCAAAAGCTATAATTCAGAACCGCAAACTTACCGAAGAGGAAATACCGTTGATTATCAGCGAAAAAGAGCAGATAATCAAAAAGAGCGGACTTTTGGAATACTTCCATCCGAAGGAGTACTTGACAAATATCGGCGGCTTGGACAACCTTAAGGAATGGATACATAAGCGCGGCAATGCGTACAGTGACGAGGCTAAAAAATACGGTTTGAATACACCGCGCGGCGTATTGCTTTTGGGTGTACCTGGATGCGGTAAAAGTCTGACTGCAAAAGCTATTGCGAACGAGTGGAAATTTCCACTGTTGCGTTTTGACTTAGGTAAAGTTTTCGGCGGAATCGTCGGTGAATCTGAACGCAATATCCGTTATGCGCTTGACGTTGCAAAAACAATTTCGCCGTGCGTGCTGTGGATAGATGAAATAGAAAAGGGATTGAGCGGTTCGCAGAGTAGCGGTAGAACTGATGGCGGTACAAGCGCGAGAGTATTCGGAACATTCTTAACGTGGATGCAGGAGAAGAAAGAGCCTGTTTTCGTCGTTGCTACGGCAAACGATATAAGCTCGCTTCCGCCCGAGCTTTTAAGAAAGGGCAGATTTGACGAAATATTCTTCGTTGACTTGCCTTCCGCAAAGGAAAGAGAAAATATATTCGCAATTCATTTAAAGAATAAAGGCAGAGATTATAAAGCACTTGGCTTAGATATGGATAAACTCGTAAAGGCAAGCGAAGGCTTTTCGGGCGCGGAAATAGAGGAGGTTGTAAACGAAGCTTTGTTCAACGCTTATGCGGACGGGCAAAAAGATGTTGAAATGAAAAACTTGCTTGACTGTATCAGAACAACTTCGCCACTTTCAAGAACAATGGCGGAAACTATTGCCAACTTGCGTAAATGGGCTGAACAACGCGCCCGCCTTGCAAGTAAGGAAAAACCCGAACAAGTTCAGGCCCTCGGCGAGGAAGTGCCCAGATTGCAACAAGAATATAAAAATCCTTTTATAAACAGTAAAAAGAATGATTGAGAATAAAACTATCACAATAAAAA
>CAMWKX010000028.1 GCA_947174955.1 uncultured Clostridia bacterium
GCCAGCATCCGTAAGCATCTGGTTGACCTTGTCCACGCACCAGCCCTTGGCTATTCCGCCCAGATCGAGCGCGAGAGAATACTCCCTTTCGTCGTCCTCTATCTTTGCGGTAAAATCAGGCTTGGTTGCGTAATATGCGCCGTCCAATTCAAAAATTTCCACTTCGGAAAAGTGTTCGGAAAGCTCTTTGAAAGCCGTAACGTACTTCTCTTCGGGGAGCGTCGTAGGAGTTTCGCCCTGCGCGGTAAATCCGTATAAATTCTTGCTGTAATATACCGCGGGATTGAAATAGCCGTCCGTTTCCACGTACATATCCTTGGCAAGCGAAAGCACCTCGTAGCTAATCTCGTCCAGCGCCACGGTTTCGCCCGCGGCGGCGTTGTTGAATTTGTATACGTAAGAAGCCGGGACGGACGCGCTGAGCGAGCTGTCTGCGGCGTACAGAAAGGTTCTTACTTCGTCCGCAAGCGCGTTGAAATCAGCCTCTTCGATTTTATCCGCGGCAAGCGTAGCGTACGTGCTCATCGCAAAAAAACTGCGTTTAAATCCGCCGTTTTCCTCCTCAGTATTGCACGCGCATAAAAGCGATAGAGCGGCAACCGATACGGCCGCTAAGCCTGCCAAAAACTTCTTCATAAACCTATTATAAATCATTTTTCGTCCGTTTGCAATAAAACGGCGTTCGGTTTAAAGCCGAACGCCGTTTAAATTTGTCTGTAATTATTCCGTTCTGAGCGCGACTACGGGGTCCTTCTTCGCCGCCGCCGACGCGGGTATCAAGCCCGAAATCAAAGTCAAGCCGACGCTTACGCAAATCATTATCAGCGCTTGCCACCAGGGCAGTGCCGCAATTCCCGCAATACCCACTAGCGAGAATACTACCGCGTTTAATATCAGCGAAATTATATACGTTACGAGTATACCGAACGTACCCGCCACAAGTCCTATAATAAACGTTTCGGAATTGAACAGCCGCTTGATATCCTTCTTTCTCGCACCTACCGCGCGTAAGATACCTATTTCCTTTATTCGCTCGACAACCGACACGTAGGTGATAATGCCTATCATAACCGTCGATACAACCAGCGACAGCGCGGTAAACGCCACGAGAGCCACGGTTATCATTTCGATCATCATATTAATCATATTGATTATCAGACCGACGTTGTCCGTATAGGTTATCTGCATCGACTTATCCAGCAGTTTGACCTGCGAGCCGTCTTTAAGCGTTACCCACTCCGACTTTTCGTAACTGTCTTTGACGCTTTCGAAGTTTTCAATCTCGTTCTCCGCGTCGAAATCTTTAATGTACGAGTACTGACCGTTCTGTAATTTAACTACCCACTTGCCGCTCTCGCACATATCGTTCCATTCGTCGAGGTATTCGCAGACCTTGTCTTTCGCGTTGAAATCGGTGGGGTAAATATAGACCGACGACGGCAGTTCGCTGCCGCCCAAAAATTGCGCGGAAACCTGCAGCATCTTGGTGCGGTCGGTGGGGTCGGAAAGACCCGACATCATCATCGACATTATATCTCCGCCTTCGTAGATAAAGGTCATATCCGACTTTTCTTCAACTTTAAGCTGACCGTCGTCGCCTTTCGAAAGCGAGGTGTAATTGAAGTAGTACGGCAACATCGCAAGGTATTGTTTGCCTTCCGGCTGACTCTTGATATACTGCACGACCGTGCTTTCGTTGGAATCCTTTAAAACGCGCGCGGTGTGCGCCGTAGTGTAGTAAACGCCCGCGCTGAGACTGCTGTACGAAATGCCCGACTTCTTTTGCAAAATCAGTTTAACGTTCATTTCCGAGCCGTTTTCCGTATTGATATTGGGGATAGGCATCTTATTCTCGTTGACCTTAATAAAGTTGCCCGTGACGTACGGTCTGTGCACGTAATTGTTGCCGCCTGCGTCGTAATACGCCTCGCCGTTGGGATAATAATAGAATTTCTTAGAGCCTTCGCCGATAAAGTACGACAAATCGAAGCCGTTTTCGGGGTCGGACTGACCGTTTGTTATACCGCTGCCTATAAGTCCCAGCTCTTCGTCGTAGTTGACATTTTCGCCGTTATCGTCCCTTATGGCGTCGTACGCATAGTTCAAGAACTCCTTCTGAGACAAATAGCCGTACTGTCCGAGCGCGATATCGGTTATCTTGCTGTCGTCGACTACCATTATAAGCGAGCTCGGGTCGGAGAAAATAGCCTTTTTCTGCGAGTCCGAAAGGTTCTTGGCGTTGCGCGAAACTTTGCCGTTTTCCGTTTCGTACGCAACCACGTCGTACTGACTGAATATGTAATCGTAGTTGTCGGGAATTTCACGGAAAGTGGATATACTCGAAATCGTACCGGTGAAGTTTTTATACTCCTCCTGCTCGCTTAAAATCTTCGAATACATACCGCGTATGCCCGTTACCGAAGTTACGACCTCGTCGTCCTGTCTGTCGACTCTGAAACCCGTATATATATTGTTTGCGGGGCTGAAATCGTAGCCGTACTGCACTACGTTCGTGAGTTTACCGTCCATCTTGCTCACGTAATCGATATACTCCGCAGTTATGTTGTTGGTCTTGGTAAGCCCCTTTGCGAACGTGCCCAAAGTATCCATAAGCGAGCGCACGTACAGCTTGTCGTCGAGCTTGGTTATATCCACCTTGGGTTTAGACGACGAGGACATATCCATCAGCGAGGAATAGTCCAGAGCCGAACGCGTGATGGATACGGGGTTGCCCGAAAGCATATCGTTTTCCATATCGCGTATATAGTTCTTTACGCCTGCGGAAATTGCAAGCACCATCGACACGCCGATAATGCCTATCGAGCCGGCAACCGAAACCATCGCCGTCCTCTTGGACTTGGACAGAAGGTTTTTAAGACTGAGCGCCATTGCCATTCCGATTGACATCGACGTTTTTTTCTTTTTGCCCTTGTTGGTCTTTACCTCTCCTTCGCCCTTCTCCGCAATTTCAGCCGTTTCGGGCGCGGCGGCTTCCGCGCTTTCAACGGGCTCCTCTTTGACCTCTTCGGGAATATCCGTGCCGTCGTAAGGCATAGAGTCGTCGACCATCTCGCCGTCCAGAAGCCTTACTATACGCGTGGAGTACTGCTCGGCAAGCTCGGGGTTGTGGGTTACCATTATGACGAGGCGGTCCTGAGATATCTCCTTCAAAAGGTCCATTATCTGAACGCTGGTAACCGAGTCAAGCGCGCCCGTAGGCTCGTCGGCGAGCACTATTTCGGGGTCGTTTATGAGCGCGCGGGCAATCGCAACCCTCTGCGCCTGACCGCCCGAAAGCTGGTTGGGGCGGTTTTTTATCTTTTCTTTTAAGCCCACCTTTTCCAACGCGGCGATTGCACGCTCTCTGCGCTCCTGTTTGGATACGCCCGAAATGGTCAGAGCAAGCTCGACGTTCTGCAAAATTGTCTGGTGGGGAATTAAGTGATAGCTTTGGAATATAAAGCCTATCGAATGGTTACGGTATGTATCCCAGTCCCTGTCGCCGTACTGTTTGGTGCTTCTGCCCTCGATTATAAGGTCGCCCGAGGTATACTGGTCAAGACCGCCGATGATGTTTAAAAGTGTGGTCTTGCCGCAACCCGAAGGTCCCAAAATGGACACGAACTCACTCTTTCTGAACTTTAAGCTGATGCCCTTTAACGCCTGCACCTTTTCGCCCGCGACGGCATAGTCCTTTTTAATGTCGTTTAATTCCAACATTGCCATAAGTGTTTTTTACTTCCTTTTATGCGTTTTCTCTGACTTTTTCCTGATTCTCTGTTTCTTAAATTTTACCCGCGTTCAGCCTTGCGAGCGTGCGTGCCTTGCCGAGTATTCCCATTACCGTGCACAAATCGGGTGAATTGGGCGAGCCCGCAACGGCAATTCGCAATATTTCCGCAACGTCCGCAACGCTGCCCTTAAAGCTTTCGGGGTTTGCCTTGTACTCGCTCATTTCCGCGGCAAAGCCGTTAGCCGCCGCAACTCCCTTGACCTTTGCAAACCACGCGGAGTTATCGTCGTTTTCGTCGTACACTGCGGCAAAGCCGTCGAGCACCGCGTTGACCGTATCTTTGTCGTAACGGTACTCATAGGCGGGCTTGAACGTGTCGTCGAAGAAATAGTCCATAAGGCGCACGCCCATCTCCGCGCGCACGATGTCCTTGCGCCTCTTCTTGCCGCCTATGCCGCAGATTAAATTCAATATTTTTATTATATATTCCTTATCCGCAAAATGTTGCCTGTCCGTATCCGAGCCGAACTCGTTTACCCAGCCGTTTAAGAAATCGTACGTTTCCTCCGCCGAAAGATTTGCAAGCTCGGCTTTGGATATGTCGTTGAGTTTGTCTATGTCAAACAAAGCGCCGCTCTTGCCCATCTTGCCTATCGAGAACTTGAAATCGCGGTAGTCCGCCTGCGGATTTTTGCGCTCCCACTCCTCGAAATTGGAGTTTAAAATGGTCATTAAATACTTGACGACCGCCTTGGGATAATAGCCTGCGCTGCGGTAATAGTCGAGGGATAGTTCGGGGTCTTTGCGCTTTGACAGCTTTCTTTTTACGCCGTTGTCCACCTTCATTAGTGAGCAGGTATGACCGTACTTTGGAAGCTGAAAGCCGAGCACCTTGAAAAGCTCTAAATGAATGGGCAGACTCGACAGCCACTCCTCGCCGCGGATGACCAGCGTGGTGTGCATAAAGTGGTCGTCTATCGCGTGCGCAAAATGGTAAGTGGGTATGCCGTCCGACTTTAAAATGACGACGTCCTGGTCGTTTTCCGTGACGGTGATATCGCCCTTGATTGCGTCCCTGAACGTAAACTTGTTCTCAGTATTTCCCTGCGATTTCAGACGGATAACAAAGGGCTTGCCCGCCTTGATATTCGCATAAATTTCCTCTTCGGAAAGGTTGCGGCACTTGGCGTACTTGCCGTAATAGCCGGTAATTTCCTTCCTCTCGGTCTGCTCCTCGCGCACTGCGTTAAGCTCGTCCTCGGTACAGAAACAAGGATACGCAAGCCCGCGCACAATTAAGTCTTTTACGTACGCACGGTAAATCGAGGCGCGTTGGCGCTGGTAGTAAGGACCGTATTTATTGAGGGGCGAATCTATCTCCGCGCCCTCGTCGAAATTGAGCCCGAAATATTTCAAGGAGCGGATAACGCTCTCTACCGCGCCGTCCACCTTGCGCTTTAAGTCGGTGTCCTCTATTCTCAGATAGAAGATGCCGCCCGTTGTGTGCGCGATACGCTCGTCTGCAAGAGCGCTGTACAGGTTGCCCAGATGTATAAAGCCTGTGGGCGAGGGCGCAAGGCGGGTGACCTCCGCGCCTTTTTCAAGCTCGCGCGCAGGGTACGCCTTTTCGTACTCGTCCAAAGGGAGCAAATCGTTATCGGGAATTAAAACTTCGGCTAATTTTTTCAAGTCCATATTACTTGTCCTTTTTTTCAATTTTCATTTCGTTCTTATACTTTTCCGCTTTGCGCTTCATAGCAAGCTTGTTTTTTAAATAATATTTGAGCTTAACGGGGGAAAACAAATGGAAAAGTACGGTAGCCGTACAGATGCCGACCGCTATGCTCAGAAGGGTCAGAAGGCATATCACACCCCACTCCGAGGCTGACATCGTAGCCATATTCGGCGAAACGATAGCCTCCATAGTATAGTAGAGCGAACTGCCCGGGACCACCGCTATGATTGCCGGAACCAGAATAATGGTTGCGGGAATTTTTATGCTCCTCGCCATTATTTCGGACAAAATCGCCGCAAACAGCGTGGGAATAAGCACTATTAAAAATACGTAGTCGTTACTGTAATCGAAAGCTTCGAGCATACCCACGTACACGCCCAGAGCAAGAACGCTGGCAAGCAGCGCCCAACCGATACGCTTTAAATTCAAATTGAAGAACAGGCACACCGCACCGGCGCCCAACGTGCCGGATATCATAAGCATAAGCGCTCTGAACCACGTGGTATTATCGATTAAGTTGTACCAACCGGTAAACGTGTATTTCGTAAAGTCGGCAATGGGGCTCAACGCAAGTATCGAAACGCCGTAGCCCGCCGCAATGACGACTGCAAGAAGTATGCCGTTTAAAAGCTGGAATGTACCGCTCATCAGATCGCCCGTGAACATATCGCGCACGGCGTTGGTAGTCAGAAGCCCGGGTATCAGTATCATTATCGTACCTATCATTACGTACGAGCATTGACAGGGAAGCCCGATTATGTTTAAAAGCTTGCACAGCGACACGCTTAAAATTCCGCCGACCAAAGACAGTATAAACGTGGACGCATAGGCGTTTAACGAACGCTTGGACAACACCTCGTTCAACAGCGACATACAGAATGCGACCAAAAGCGCGGGCAGAACGTCGGCGACCGTGCCTCCGAAAAATATCGAATATATTCCCGAAACCAGCGACGCGCCTGCAATAATGACCCACTTGTTGCGCGTTTTCGAATGAGCCAGCTCGAAGCACATTTTGAGCGAGTCGTTCACGGGGTATTTATTGTGACAGATATCGCGCGACAGCTGGTTATATCTTTCGAGCAGCGCAAGGTTGTTCGACGTCGAATAAACCCTCTTCATATGCGATTCCTGGTTGCCGTCGGCAGTGCGGACGCTCGCAATTATCATAGAGGGGAACGCCGCAACGTTGGCTTCCTCCGCGCCGTATGCGCGGCATATTCTGTCCACCGCCGTCTCCACGCGCGAAACGGAACCGCCGCTCGACAACAGTCCCACGCCCACTTCGAGCGCAAGCTCCAAAACCTGCGCGTAATTGATTTTCTCTTCGGTAATAATCTTTTCTTCTTCCATACTCTTAAATCTTGATTATTTTTCAACCTTGCGGTTGGGTTTATATAATTTTCGCAAAACGAACCAGCCCGCGACGAGCACCTGTACGCCCACAGCAACGAGATAGAACGGCCAGATGGGCACGTCCTTTGCATACAGCCACACGAACACGTGAACTATGAGCGCGACCGACCACACCACCGCCGAAGCCGCCAGCGCCGTCGTTATCCGTCTGCCCCAGATAGAGGAGAAAACGAGCAGCACCACCGCCGAAACGAACGGCGCGATGACAAACGACAGATAGGCGTAACCGCGTATCGACGTGATGTAGTACAAAATCATAAACACGCCCGTCGCCACGACCCACACGAGCGCAAACGACAAGAGCGTAATCAAAAGCCGCTTGTGAAAGAGGTTCAACCTGGGCTTCACCTCTTTTGCAGGCTTTTCCTTAACAATATCGTCGACCGTGATATGATATATCTCCGCAAGCTGAATGAGCACGCGCAGATCGGGAATAGACTCCCCGCGCTCCCACTTGGATACAGCCTTATCGGTATAATTGAGTTTTTCGGCGAGCTGCGCCTGCGTAAGCCCGACTTCCTGCCGTAACCTGATAAGGTTTGCGGCAATAATCTCCTTCAAATCGGAAGCGCCGTTCGCGTCGTTGTTGTAATTCATACCTGTAGTATATCACGCGCGCACGCGTTTTGCAATTAATTTTAGGCAACTCTACTGTCAGTAGAGTGTGAAATTTTTGCGGTAGAGTTGTGAAAAGCCGCCGTTTATGCCCAAAAATAAATTGTAGACTGTTAAAAGTCCGATTATAGTTGTAAATTGCCGAATTAGGGGTTATAATAATATTGTTAAAATTTTCCGCACATACGGAGGACCGAATGAGAAGTTTTGATATTTACGTGGATTCGGCGGCAAATCTGCCCGACGACCTCATTAAAGAATACGATATTAAAGTAATTTCATACACCTGCTCGGTAGACGGCAGGGATATGGAATGCTACGAAGACGGCGTTCCGTTCGCCGAAACAGCCAAAAAGTTTTACGCCGCTATGCGCGACGGCGCGGAAACAAAGACTACCCTCGTCAATGCGGACAAGATTACCACCGCTATCACCCCCTCTTTGCAGGCGGGGCGCGACGTACTTTTAATTACCATAGCCGAGGGCATCAGCGGTACGTACAATCAGGGTGTGTTCGCCGCAAAGGAGTTGAAAGAACATTTCCCCGACAGAAAAGTATTGGTTGCCCAGAGCGCGAATGCGTCGCTCGGCGAGGGACTCGTTGCGCTGTATGCGGCTAAGCACGCGGATTTGAGCGAGAGCATAGACGCGTGCTATCAGTGGGTTTTGGACAACCGCTTCAACATTCACGGCATTTGTACGGTGGACTCGTTAAAGTACCTCAAACGCGGCGGCAGAGTGTCTACGGCGCTTGCAATCGCGGGCACGATTTTAAATATCAAACCCGTTCTTCACGGCGACGAAAACAGCAAGCTCACCGTTTTCACAAACGAGCGAGGCAGAAAGAAGTCCATTGCAAAGCTTGTCGAGGAGTTTAAGGAAAACGTAATCGACCCCGAAAACCAGACCATCGCCATTGCCCACGCCGACTGCGAGAACGAGGCGTTGGAGCTTGCCGCTAAGCTCAAAGATTTAGGGGCAAACGAGATTATTATGAACTACTACGACCTCTGCACGGGCGCGCACGCAGGTCCCGGCACTATCGCGCTCTTCTTCTTCGGAAAGTCGAGATTGAAGACCGCCGAAAAGGAAACGGCAAACAGTAAGTCGACGGTAAAATCAAAGCAAAAAGCATAAAAGTTATAAAGCCCTGCGGCGAAATCGCCGCAGGGCTTTTTTTTGTTTGGTTTAAAAATCGGAGAGCTTTTCGCCGCCTAAGATATGAATATGCAGGTGGAACACCGTCTGTCCCGCGTCGTCGCCCTGATTGATAATAAGGCGGTAGCCGTTCGTGCAGCCGTTGTCAGCTGCAATCTTAGGAATTTTCGTCAGCATATGCGCCAGAATTTCCGCCTCGCTTTCCCCCGCTTCCGACAAAAGCTTGAAGTGCGTTTTGGGTACCGCCAAAAGGTGCACCTCAGCCTTGGGATCCAGATCCTTGAACACGCACATTTCCTCGTCGTCGTACACTTTCAGCGCGGGCACTTCCCCCGTGATTATTCTGCAGAAGATACATTTTCCGTCGAGCATAGTTTTTTAACCCTCCAACTTTTTATTTCAAATGATATATAGCAGATGAGCGCCGCACCCGCAATGCCCGCAAACGTACAGAACAGCGACAGATATTTCCAGTCTGTCAGATCGCGTACGAACGCGGGGTTGTATATAATTACGTTCAGGTTGCCGTTCTGCTCGAAATACGAGCCGATAACCGTATCGTTCACACGGAAATAAGACGCGTAAAGCTTGCCTTCGTAATAAACTTCCTCTTTATTATAAGTAGCCGTTCCTCTTTCCGTAGTTACCGTCGCCCAGACCGTTTCGGGGAAGTAATAATACTGCTCGACGACCTTGTCGAAATTCTCGGTATAAATATAAATGTATATAACGCCGTCTTCGCCCGTTTCACTCTGTCTAACGCGCCCCGGTCCCGCGGATTCGGTCTTGGCGTCCTTATCGTACTGACGGTTATCCTTGGCGTCCTTGAACTCCATACCGTTCTGCATAAAGCTTACAAAGTTTTCCGCGTCCTTGAACCTTTCCGTGCCGTACGTTTCGCGGAAGGGTATCGAGCAATACATCACCCCGACAACCGCCATTAAAAACGCCGCGAGAGTCAACGTAAAGTGCCCGCAGTACCGCCAGTATTGCGGGTCCTTTTTATTGATCGCTTTGGTTGCCAGCTCTTCCTGCTCGGCCTGCCGCCACATCTCGCTTACCGCACCCTCGTTTTTGTACAGCTCGTCGGCGTGCACTACGTTTTCGTTGTACACCTTCTTTCTGCCGAAGTGTATAATGAGCACGCACTCCACAAAAACGATACACGCGCAAGCCGCGTATATACACCCGAGCGCAAGTCTGTTGAGCGGCAAATCCCAACAAATGTGCAGTCCGCACGACAAAAGCGTAATAGCGTACACCGCGAGGTTTGCAAAGTGCCTTTTAAACCGGCAGAACGCCCAGCCGATTGCCGCCGTCCACAGCGTATGCGTGCACACCGCCGAAAGCCCGCGTGCAAGCGACAGTTCGATTACGGTGGTTAAGTTGACGAACGGCATTTCGTTGGCTTGCAGGAAAATGTAACCCATATCCTCGGCAATCGAAAAGCCGCAGCCTACCGCCGCACCCATAATAAACCCCGCGAGCGGCGAATGTCTGCGCGAGATTACGATTATCAGCGCGACTGCCGCAGCCTTGGAAAGCTCCTCGAAAAAGCCCGCGTACACGGCGTGCATCCAACTGTTCGACGGCTTGAAAATACTGAATAAAATCTGTGCGCATACGTCCGCGCCCGCGCCGCCTATCAGCATTGCCAGAAGCACCGCCATAAACGACAAATCCCTTTTCGGGTACAGCTCGAACAGCAGAAGTAAAAACGTGAGGTTGAAGCAAACCGCGCCCAGAAGGGTTACCGTGGGCACGAACAACTCGTTTGAGGTGAAACGGATTATGAGCAGAAAGACGGCAAACAGCACGAACACGACCGTGAAAAGCCTTACGTACGCCCACGGGTACTTTCTGTTCAGACCCCGATTGTTTCTGCTGTGCAAACCGCGCGTCAAAAGCTCGGAGTACTC
>CAMWKX010000029.1 GCA_947174955.1 uncultured Clostridia bacterium
GCCCGCACGCCATTAAAACGATTATGACCACGTTATTTAAAAAATGTATGACGATCGTGGGCGCAACCGAGCGCGAACGCAACGCCAAAAACGCGAACAGGCAGCCGCAGATAAACTGATAAATTGTCTGCTCAACCGAGCCGTGATAGAGAGCGAAACAGAAGCCCGACAGAAATATTGCGCGCACCGTGCCCGCGCCCTCTTCCGCATTGTTTAAAAGTATGCCGCGGAACAGAATTTCCTCCATTACGGCGGGGATTACGGCAATTGCCAGCAATGCGGGCACGACCTTCCAGCCCGAGACGTCGGGAGTGAACGGCGGTCTGCGCTTGTACCCCATAAGCTCGAAAAGGCGGATAAGATATTCGTTTGCGTACAGCAGCGAAAAGATAAGCCCGAAAATAAGAAGCACTCCGATAAGATAATATTTGGGGTGGGTCTTTACCGGCAGAATTTCGCGCACGGGCTGTTTTACCACCTTTAACGTCAGCGCGAGCGTTACGACAATAGCAATCGGCGACACGAGCACGGATATATATTTTTCACCGTCCGTGCCTTTAAGCGCGCCGAGCGCGATTATGACCGAGGCTATTATGCTTACGAATAAATTGATAACTACGGTTGCCGAAAACGACAGTCCGCCCGCGGCGGAGCCGAGCGGAAGTTCGTATTTGCTTTTTTGGTTTAATTGCTGATCCATATCAAAGATTATACAGTATTCGGGCGAGCAAAGTAAATAAAATCGTTTTACTTTTAAGTAAAAATGTAATAAAATTGCGGTATGAGAAAGATTGACACCAAAGAAATTGCGGACAAAATTTACGAAATGGCTTTGAAGGCGGGCGTATCCCTTACCTCCGACTGCAAGGCGGCTTTGAATAAAGCGGCGGAAAACGAGGCTGACGGCGCGGCGAAATTCGCGCTCGATACTTTAATCGAAAACTGCCGCATCGCCGAAAGCGACGGACTGCCCGTCTGTCAGGACACGGGTATGGCGGTCGTTTTGCTGGATATCGGGCAGGACGTTTTCCTTTGCGGCGCACCCCTGACCGAGGCTGTAAACGGCGCGGTGCGCGCGGCGTATAAGGACGGTTATTTCCGCAAATCGGTATGCGATCCCATCACCCGCGAAAACACGGGCGACAACACTCCCGCAGTCATTCATACGCACATATGTGCGGGTGAACAGATAAAAATCACCTTTTTACCCAAGGGCTTTGGCAGTGAAAATATGAGCGCGATGTATATGCTCAAACCCGCTCAGGGCGTTGACGGCATAATAAACGCAATTGTTGAAACGGTTAAAAAAGCGGGCTCCCGCCCTTGCCCTCCCGTATATGTGGGCGTCGGCATCGGCGGCAGCTTCGATACGTGCGCCTACCTTGCAAAAAAGGCTCTGACGCGCGAAATCGGTTCGCATTCCGAGCGCGAAGATATCGCCGAAATCGAGAAGATTGCGCTTGAAAAAATCAATGCATTAGGGATAGGCTGTCAGGGCTTTCACGGCAACACGACTGCTCTCGGCGTGAGCTGCGAATGGGCGCACACTCATATTGCGGGTCTGCCCGTGGCGGTGAACATTCAGTGCCACTGCGTAAGATGTCAGAAGGCGGTGTTATAATGATTAAACTTAATTTACCTATCGATAAAGACGAGATAAAAAAATTGCACGCAGGTGACAGCGTGCTCATTTCGGGAACTATCTATACCGCGCGCGACTGCGCTCACAAGCGGCTGAAAGAGTTGATCGAACGCGGCGAAAATCTGCCCTTCGATATGCGGGGCGCGTTCATTTACTACGCCGGTCCCTGCCCTGCAAAGCCGGGGTATGCGAGCGGAAGCTGCGGCCCCACCACCTCCGCACGTATGGACGCATATGCCCCCCTTCTTCTGGACAACGGCTTGGGCGGTATGATAGGCAAGGGCGAAATGAGCGCGGACGTGACCGAGGCGCTTATGCGCAATACGGGCGTGTACTTTGCCGCGATCGGCGGCGCGGGCGCGACCTACGGCAAGGCTATAACCGAGAGCGAACTTATCGCATTCCCCGAACTTCTGTCCGAGGCGGTGCGGCGCTTGGAAGTAGTCGATTTCCCCGCCGTCGTCGCTACCGACTGCTACGGCAAAAGTATTTACTAATCTCTACTCGTAGTCGTCGAAGTTGCGGCGCGGGTCGGGCTGCGGGCAGTGCGACTGCTGCGGGTAAGGCGGTCTGCCGTTCGGAGGACACGGCGGCGGACAGTTGAGCTGCGGCGGGCAATCGTCCTTGGGCGGCTTGCCTTTACCCAGCTTTACAAGCACGACGTCTTCGCCTATCTTGACCACGTCGCCAAGCGGTATAAACACGTCGGACTTTGTTAGTCTGAAACCTTTACTGCCCGTAACGTAAAAGCCCTTGATTTTGCCTTCGGGAAAATAAAACGCCAAATCGCACACGCGCCCTAAGTTTTTGCCGTCCGAAACGGAAACGACGTCCATCTTTTTTAACTGACTGAACAAAAATTCCATATAAAAGTATATGCGGCAGACAACGCGAAGTTGTCTGCCGCATTAAATTTTTACTTAGTATTGTTAAACGTTGACCGTTTCACCTATCTTCTGGAAGATAAATCTCAAAGGATTGTTCTCGTACACCCAGTCGAGTTTGAACACGCTGCCGCTTATTTTTATCTTAAAGCCTTCCGCCGTGCCGCCGCCGATAAGCTGTATGATATGGAATACGAGCAGCCAGACCATACACGCTACGGCAAGCATAAATATCGCGCCGAGCACTCTGTTTATCGTCTTTATAACTACGTTTTCGGCTTCCATTACTCCCTTGATTATACTTACGATTATTACCCTTATTATCTGTATTATGATAAAGAGCGCCACCGCAAGAATAATCTTTTCTATGCCGATTTTTATAAGAATTTCAACGAAGCCGTTGTTCGCGTTTTCCATAGCGCCGTGCAGTTTGAGCATTATGTCCTGCACGAAACCCCAGCTTGCGACAACGCCGAAACAGAAGTAAGTTACGACAATCGATATGATTACGCCGACTATTCCGCCGGTGAATATTTTTAGCAATTTGCCGAAGCCGAGCAGCGAGCCCAATGCTATCGCTCCCAACACAACTCCTATGGCAACCCAGTCGATTATCTGCATTTTCTCCTCCTGACTGTTTTAATTATATCACACTAAATACCGTTTTCAAACATTGTAATACCTTATTTTTTACTATTTTTATGCAATTTTTACAAGTTATGACTTATATTATGACAAATTTGGCAACTTTAAAGCCCCGCGGCGGCGCGCCGCGGGGCTTTACACATTATATAGGTTTAACAAATTTCAGCTCTTATTCTTTTGAGCGCGGACTTTTCAAGGCGCGAAACCTGTGCCTGCGAAATGCCCACCTGCTCGGAAATTTCGGTTTGCGTCTTGCCCTCGAAGTAGCGCAGGAACAGAATGTTGCGCTCCCTTTCGCCGAGGCGGGTTATCGCTTCGTACAGCGCCGCTTTTTCCGTCCACACCTCGTCGTTGTTCTTTACGTCGAAAATCTGATCCATCAATAAGAGTGTGTCACCCTGCTTGTTGTATACCGGGTCGTATAACGATACGGGGTCGGAAATGGCGTCAAGCGCGTAGGCAACCTCGGACACGGCTACGTTCATAGCCTTTGCAATCTCGTCGTAGGTCACCACGTCGTTTTCCTCTTCGAGCTTTTCGCGCACCTTTAAAACCTTGTACGCGGTATCCCTTATCGAGCGCGAAACGCGCAGGGAATTGCCGTCGCGCAAGTACCTTTTAATCTCGCCTAAAATCATAGGCACGGCGTAGGTCGAAAAGCGCACTCCGACCGAAATATCGAAGTTGTCGATAGCCTTGATAAGCCCCACGCAGCCCACCTGAAACACGTCGTCCGCGTTGGCTTTTTTAGACCAGAAACGCTTAACAAGCGACAGCACAAGGCGCATATTTCCGACAATGAACCGCTCCCTTGCATTATTGTCGCCCGCCTTGATTTTAATCATCAGCTCTTCCTGCTCTTTGTTTGAAAGCTTGGGCAAGCCCGAAGTTTCCACTCCGCAAATAACGACTTTATCGTACATAATCTTTTACCTCCATTATGTACAAAAAAGCCGTTAGTTAAGGGATATTACGGGGTCTATATCTGTTTTGATATGTCTTTTTTAAGTTTTGCTATTATCTTTTTTTCGAGGCGTGATATGTAGCTTTGCGAAATGCCAAGCTTGTCGGCAACGTCCTTTTGAGTCATTTCGTCGCCGCCGTCCAGTCCGAAACGCATACGCATAATCTTCTGTTCGCGCATCGAAAGACGGGATAACGATTTTTTCAAAAGCTCCCTTTCTACTCCCCCTTCGACATCCGAATACACCGCGTCGGCGTCCGTACCCATAACGTCGGATAAAAGCAGTTCGTTGCCCTCCCAGTCGGTGTTCAAAGGTTCGTCGAACGACACCTCCTGCCGCGAGCGGGCAAGCCTTCTTAAATACATCAAAATCTCGTTTTCTATGCACCGCGAAGCGTAGGTTGCAAGCTTGATATTCTTGTCCGCGCGAAAGCTGTCAATAGCCTTGATAAGTCCGATTGTTCCCACCGAAACGAGGTCGTCGCCGTCCGCGCCCGCGCCCTCGAACTTCTTGGCTATGTATACGACCAGCCGCAGGTTGTGCTCGACGAGTTCCGCTTTCGCCCGCTCGTCGCCGCCCTGCAATAAGGTGAGCTTTGCCCGCTCCTCCTCGGACGAAAGGGGCAACGGCAACGCTTCCGTGCCGCATATGTAGTCAAGCGTGTTCAGTCCGAATATTTCGCGCAGAAGACTTTTGATTTTTTCAAACATTCAATTTACCTCCGATAAATCAGGGTGAAGCACAATTTTGTTAATGTGCCGCGGCGAGATACCCAAAGCTACGTTTTGCCGCGTAATTTTGCTTTTGCCGTCGTCTATCTCGATTTTTTCGGCTGTAAATACGGGGATTTTACTTTTCCCTGCAACAGTATGTATTTCCGCAAACGTTTTTATACTTTCTTTATCGGTAAGTTTTGCCGCCACAAACGAGGGTATTATGCTGACGGGCGCGCCGCTTAAATATACCTTGTTGCCGCTGTCGTAGAACGCCGTGCACACCGCGCTTTTATCCTTGAAATAAATCTTGCAGTACGCGCTGACGTTTTTGTTTCCTACAAATTTTCGCCGCACCCTTATTATAGTGAGCGCCAGCACAAGCGCGGCAAAAAGGGGTATGCCTATCGGCACGGACGAGAGCACGAAGCCTCCGCCCTCTTTGTAGCTTACCCCCGCCAGCGAGAACAGCGCGATGAGCGCTCCGCCGACCACAAAGGTTGCCGCCGTGAAAAGTGCGGTAAATTTTAAATAGCCCTTGAACGTTTGGAACTTGCCCGCTACCGCGCACAGCGCTCCGCCCGAAACGACTTTTACGATTATGCCGACTACGCCGCTTAAATTAAACAGCGGATACACGACGGCAAAGCACGCGCCGAGCACCGAGGCTATCGCAATACGCACGTATTTCGCGGGATTTTTCGCCGCCGCCTTAGCCGCAACGAGCAGCGTAAAGTCCATACAGAAATTTTCTATAAGGGCGTATTCAACGTACACTTGCATCGTGAAAGCATTATACAGCCCTTTTGCTTGTCGGAAAATGTAAAAAAAAGACGCAATTTAAACAATTGCGTCGATGTTTTAAGTCATTATTCAAAACTCATTATATATCCGATTTGCTCCTGAATTGATACGTGTCAACGTATTTATAGGTATCGGTTTTCTTTACGGCGTCGGCGGTAATAACACTGCCTTTTTCTATGGTCACGTTCGTAAAAAGATCATCCTGCGACCTGGATATTTCGTAGCCGCATTTTCTGCATCCGCACGTTATTTTCTGTCCCGTACGCTCTTTCCATTCAAGCGTGTTATATTCGGGTTTGAGCACCGCCTTATTATAGCCCGTAACCTCTACCGAGTACTGTTTTTCTATGTAGCTCTTGTCCACGACGCTGCCTTCGTTATTTATAACGTAAAGCTTTTCACCGCAGAGTTTGCACGTGAATATCGCGTCTAATTTTCTCTGCTCTTCTTCCCTCTTTCTCGCTTCCTCTTTTTCCTGCTTTACAATTCTCTCGTGCGCGTGGAAAAGGCGCATCTTTTTGCTTATGTAGTTTTTCGCCTGCATTCTTTTTGCAACGACGCGGGCAATAAGCGTGACGACCACGACCGCCGCGATTATCGCTATCACTCCCACGACAATGGCAATGACCGCGCTTTTAACCGCCCCCTCCGGTTCGGGAGTGTCTTCCTGCCACGCCATAATCTCCTTGGCGCACGGAAGGTTTGTAAATACAATACTGAAAATTATTACACCGACTATAAGCGCTACGATAGCCGCGACTATGCAGGGAACTTTGAGGTTAGCCGTAAAAGGCGGATAGTTTGCGTCGAATTCTCTCCACAGTTTCTTGTTTTCGTCCTCCGCGGAAGTTACTTTCTGTTCACCCTTGATAAACTCGTCGTTACTCATATTCTTTCTCCTACTCTTTTCAATATTGTATCATTCACGACTTAAACAAGCAAGTCAGAAACTTAAATTATTTAATATTTCCTCTATCTTTTCACGTGTGTCCGCGCCCATCAGTTTTACGCGGGTTGCCGCCGCGTTCGGCTGCCCCTTTATGTAAAAGGCTATCATCTTGCGCATATAAACGGTTGCAAACCGATAATCGTAATTTGCGAAAGTGGCGACAAGTTGCTTTTTTATTACCGCCTTTTTATCGGTCACGGGCGTATCGGTCAGCTCGGCGAAAATAAACGGATTGTACATTGCGCCGCGCGCAACCATAACTCCGTCCGCGCCCGTTTCGTTTATCAGCTTTTCCGCGTCGGCGTTACCGAACACTCCGCCGTTGGCTATCACGGGGATTTGCACCGCTTGCCTTGCCGCGGCGATTTCCTTATAATTGACCTCACCCGAATACATTTTGTCGCGCGTGCGACCGTGAATTGTTATCATATCCGCGCCAGCGTCCTGCATTGCAAGAGCGAAATCGCGCGTGACTATATGCTCGCCGTCTATACCTGTTCTGAATTTTACAGACACAGCTTTGCCGCTTTCCTTTGCCGCCTTTACAAGCTTCTGCGCGAGCGGGATATTTGCAAGCAGTGCGCTGCCCTCGCCGTTTTTAAAAATCTTCGGCACGGGACAACCCATATTTATATCTATCAAATCGAAGGGTGCGATATCCCCGCTCAAAGCGGCGCGGCGCATATATTCCGGCTCGCTTCCGAACAGCTGAACGGCGTTAATTGCGCCATATACGGGGGTCAACTGCAATAATTCGCGCGTGTTTTCGCTGTTGTAGCACAGCCCTTTTGCACTGACCATTTCGGTGAACGACAGCCCCGCGCCCAGGCTTTCGCACATTCCTCTAAACACCGCGTTAGTGTATCCCGCGAGCGGCGCAAGCAGTACGTTGTTTTTAATCGTCAGCCCGCCGAGCTCAATCTTTTTTAAGTGCATTTTTCGCCTTCACCAAGTAATAGTCAAGTTCGAGTTCGTCCATATCGGTCATATTTTTGCCGTCGGCGATTATCAGTTTTTCACACTCAACAAAGCGGGTTGCAAACTTGTCGGTTGCCGCGCGCAACGCTTCCTCGCAGTCCACGCCCGCCAGGCGGCAGGTATTTACCGCGGCGAACAGCACGTCGCCCGCCTCGTCGAATACCGCCGACTTGTCGCCCGCCTGCATTGCCTCCACCATTTCCTTGACCTCTTCCCACAGCTTTTCCGAAGCCGACACGGGGGATAAAAAGTCCATACCGCTCTTAGCCGCGCGCTTTCCCACCTTCTGCGCGCGCATACACGCGGGAAAATTTTTGGGCACCGCCATAACGCTTTCGCCGAAGGTTGTCATATGCTTTTCTTTGAGCTTGTTTTTATCCCACACGCCCAGCGCCTCGCTCTCGCTTGCCGCCTTGTCGCCGCCGAAAATGTGCGAGTGACGGAATATGAGTTTTTTGACGTTTGCCGTAGTCGCGTCGGTCGCGTTGAACGCGCCCTGCTCCTCTTTCAAAAGCGCGTGGAAAGCCGCCTGCAACAAAATATCGCCCGTTTCCTCTAATATTCCGTCATCATCGTCGCGCTCGATTGCGTCGGCAAGCTCGTACGCCTCTTCTATAACATTACCCTTTATACTCTTATTGGTCTGCGCTCTGTCCCAAGGGCACCCGCCCGGCGCGCGCAAAACCTCGACCATATGCACAAGGTCGGCGAAATCGTAACGCTCTTTTGTTAAAAATTCGCCCTCTTCCACCGCCACGGCGCAGGTCATATCATAGCTCTTTTGGCGGTCGATTTCGTAAATTTTTATCTTTTTAACCGTATCGCCACACACGAAATTGCACATCGTTTCTTCGCCGAAAAGGTCGGTTAAAACAATCTTGACTTCCGAAGCGGCGTATTCGTCGTCGATATCGTACACGACTGCCGCGCGGCAGCTTTTGAGCGTACGCACTTCGTAAGCGGACAGTGCGGTCACGGTTGCGCACGAAAGCTTAGCCAGATTTTTTACGTGGGAAACGCGGGAAACGCCCTCGAAAACGACGGCGTTTTTATCCTTTTTAAGTATTATGCGGCACGCTTCGTCCTCGCTGACGGCGCCGTCCACGCAGTAGCAGACGTTTTGCGTTCTGCCCGCGGTAAGCACCTCTTTCGCGAGGTTTTTATTGAGCGTATCGAAGTTGCGCGATTTTCCGAAAACAAAATCCAGCGTTTCTACGTTGTATCCGTTCAGACTTTTAAAGCTCTCGCTTGCGTTCGTGCGGGCGAATATTTTGCCCGCCTTTTTGAGTGCGCGGTCAGCCGACAGCGTTAAGTCCCCTTCCCTTATTCCCAAGCCTATCAGTGTTATTGACATTTTTGTGCCTCTTGCTATTCGTTATAACAATAATATAACAGAAATTGAGCACAACCGCAACAAAATATGCGACATTTGCGGAAACGGCAACGCCGACAATCGAAAGGCTTGTGAACGCGACGAGCGCCGCCGAAAGAGCGACCCTTACCGCCGCCGTCGCCCACTGCGTGACGGTGCCTAAGAGCGGTTTGCCCAGCGAGGTTATGCACGCCGACGAGGTCTGCACAAGCGAGGAGGTTACCGCGTTTACCGCCATTATGCGGACCAGGTTAATCAAAAGCGACTTTTCCGCCGCTTTGAGCGAGGGGAAAATTATGCGCGCGGCGAGGGGTGCGAACGCGTACAGCGCTATTGCGAACGGCACCGAGATTGCCGCGGTGTACCAAAGCGCTTTTCTTACCTCGCGCTTTGCTCCCGCCATATCGCCCTTTGCCGCGAGCGGCGTTATATTGGGCACGCTTGCCGCCGCTAAGCCGTACGTAACCGACACGGGCAGATTTATAATGGTTACCGCACAGCCCGAAAAAATGCCGTACAGCGCGGTTGCATTATCCACCATTCCGCGGAGCAGGTTGACAACAATTATGCTTTCGGCAAGCTGACTTACGGGCAGTGCGATTGCCGTGAAGGTCAAGGGCACGGTGAATGCAAATATGCTCTTTGCCGAAACCTGCGGGCATTTATACAGCGGTTTTAACTTGCTTCTGCTGCCGAGATACAGCGCGATTGCAAGCGCACAGGTGATGACCTCGCTGAGCGTTACGGCAATGACTGCCGCCGCCGTAGCTTTGCCCACGTTGCCGCGGAACAGTCCCGCAAGCGCGATACCCGCCGCAACCTTGACCGCCTGCTCGGTGACCTCGGTAAACGCCGTGGGGTACATATTGCCCTTGCCCTGGAAATAGCCGCGCACTATTGATATGAGCGCGACGAAAAATACGGACGGCGATAAAAGCTTACAACACAGAGCCACTTCCGCCTCGCCCTGCGCCGCCGCGAGCGGCGAGGAAAACGCGAACATCAAGAGCGAGCCTATCAGCCCTATACCTCCGTACAGATAAAAAGCTTTACGCTCCGCGCCGTTATGTCCGCCCGAGGATATGAGCCGCGCAATGCCCGTGGGTATGCCGCTTGCCGACACGGTTAAAAGTATGCAGTACAAGGGGTAAACCATCTGGTAAATGCCCATACCCTCGCCGCCGAGATACGCGACGAGGGGTATGCGGTACAGCGCGCCGAGCAGCTTGGATAAAAAGCCGCCGACGGATATTATGATTGCTCCCTTCAAATAGCTCTGCTTTTTCATTTACAGCCGATTACTCGAATTGGTTGGCTAATATGGTCGCAGATAACTGAGCTAATTTGCAGGCGGCGGGTTCGATTTTTGCGCCCTGCTCCGTGGAAACGAGCGCAACCGCGCCGAGGCAGTCGCCGTTGGAAACGATGGGCACGATAATCTGCGCGGTGATGGCACTGCCCTCACCTTCGGTTATGGGCACGATGTCACCGCCCTCCGAAAGGTTGGCGATATAGCTGCGTCTTTCCTGCATAATTTTATCAAGCCTCTGCGAAACGGCTCTGCCC
>CAMWKX010000030.1 GCA_947174955.1 uncultured Clostridia bacterium
AGATACGCGTCCTCCAAGCTGTCGTCCCAGCTGCACTCGAACACCTGATACGCCTCGCCGATAATCTTGGGTCTGCCCTCGCCGAGGGTGCTGTCTTTCAGAGTAAACAGACAATTTTTCATTTTCTCTTCGGTGGTATCGCCGGGGAAGCCCAGTCTTACCGCCTCTTTGAAATATTTTCTGTCGTCGGGGATAAAATTGAGCGAGCACTTTTTGGTGCGTAGAATATTCTGCGCGGTGTTGGAACTGTTGCGGCATTCCAGTATCATCGCGTAATACTCTTTACCCGCAATGTAATAGGGGAAACACAGCGAATACGCGCCTAAATTTGTCTGACCGTTTTCCGAAACGGTGCCGACGAGCGTCGTCGGCATAGGAAAAAACGCCGAAGTCTGATAAAAGTTGTCAACTATTCGTAAGTCTTTGAATTCGTCCATTTAATCACCTCTTAATACTATACGGAAAACCCGCCGCGTTGGCGGCGGGGTAAACAATTACTTGTCGTTTTTGCCTTGGGGCTTTAAATTCCAGATATTTTCCGCATACTGCTTTATGCTTCGGTCCGCCGAGAAGAAACCCGACGCCGCAATATTTCTGAGCGACATCTGATTCCACTTCGTCTTGTCTTTTACGTACAGGTCGGAAATCTGGTGCTGCGTCCTCGAATAAGAAACGAAGTCCGCCATACACATATACGGGTCGGCTACGGGGCTGCCCGTAAGTAAATAGTTTGCCATATCCGAGAATGACTGTCCGTTGAAGCCTATAATAAGCGCCTCGACAATTCTTCTCAGTCTGGGAGAATCGTTGTAATACTTCGACGAGCTGTAACCTGCGCGCCAGATATCGTCAACCTCGTTGGACTTTAAGCCGAAAATGAAGATATTTTCGTCGCCTACCGCCTGCGCCATTTCGACGTTTGCTCCGTCGAGCGTACCGATCGTAAGCGCGCCGTTAATCATAAACTTCATATTGCCCGTACCGCTCGCCTCTTTACCCGCAAGCGAAATCTGCTCGGAAACCTCCGACGCGGGCATAAGCTTTTCGGACATCGTTACGTTGTAGTCTTCCATATAGACTACGCTCAGTTTTTCGCTTATCTTGGGATTCTTGCGGATATCTGCGGACAGATAGTTGATAAGCTTGATTATCTGTTTTGCCATCGAATATCCGGGCGCCGCCTTTGCTCCGAAAATGTAAGTCTTAGGCTGCATTTCCATATCCGGATTTTCCTGCAAATCAAGATAAATATCAATGATATTCAGCACGTTCAGAAGCTGGCGCTTATACTCGTGCAGACGCTTTGCCTGCGTGTCGAACAGGCTGTCGGGATTGATTACGAAGCCCTGCTTTTTGAGCGCGTAGTCGACGAACTGCTTTTTCTTGATTGCCTTGATTTCTTCAAGACGCTTTAAAACCGTCTTGTCGTCTTCGAACTTTTTGAACTCGGCAAGCTGCGAACTGTCGTGAACAAAGCCGTCGCCTATGCAGTCGCACAAAAGCGAAGTGAGCTCGGGATTGGCCTGACACAGCCATCTTCTGTAAGCAATGCCGTTGGTAACGTTCGTGAACTTTTCGGGCGAGAAATCGTAGAAGTCCTTGAATACCGACTTCTTGATAATTTCGCTGTGCAGAGCCGCAACGCCGTTTACGCTGTGACCGCCGTAAACCGAAAGGTTCGCCATCTTTATACGGCTGTGCTCGATAATCGACATTCTCGAAATCTTAGCCCACTCGCCGGGGAATCTCTGCCACAGCTGTTCGCAAAGTCTTCTGTTGATTTCCTGAGTAATCGTGTGAATTCTGGGCACGATACGCGCAACAAGGTCCTCAGACCACGTTTCGAGCGCCTCCGCCAAAACTGTATGGTTTGTGTACGCGCACGTTGCCGTGGTGATTGCCCACGCTTCGTCCCAGTCGTAATAGTACTCGTCAATGAGTATTCTCATAAGCTCGGGAATAGCCATTGCGGGGTGCGTGTCGTTTAAGTGAATTGCCGCAAGCTTGGGCAAATCCTTTAAGTTGCCGTATCTGTGACGATGGTCGTCAACTATGTTCTGAATGGACGCCGAGCACAGGAAATACTGTTGCTTTAACCTTAAAGACTTGCCGTTGACGTGGTTATCCGCGGGATAAAGCACCTTCGTAAGCACTTCCGCGTCGTTGTCCTCGGTCATTGCCTGATAGTAATCGCCCTGCGAGAACAGCTTCATATTGAAGTCCTGCAAAGGCTTTGCCTTCCACAGTCTTAAAACGGATACGGCTTCGCTGTCCTTACCCGAAATCATCATATCGTAAGCGACTGCCTCGATATCCTGAGTATCGGTATAGTTGAGTTGCATACCATTGTCCGTCCACTTCTCCTCGACTCTGCCGTTAAAGCGGACGATAAACGACTTATCCGTTCTCTGCGTCAGCCATACTTCGCCGCCGGGAAGCCAGACGTCGGGCAGCTCTATCTGCCAGCCGTCGACTATTTTCTGCTTGAAAAGTCCGTATTCGTACCTTAACGAATAGCCCATCGCGGGATAGTTTCCCGAAGCGAGGGCGTCCATAAAGCACGCTGCCAATCTGCCTAAACCACCGTTACCGAGGCCTGCGTCGGGTTCGAGTTCGTACAAGTCGTCAAGCGACGCACCGTATGACGAAATCGCCTTCGAAAACGCGTCGACCGCACCTAAGTTGAACAAACTGTTCTTCAACGAACGCCCCAAAAGGAATTCCATACACAGATAGTACACCCTTTTTGCGCGCTTCGACCTGCACTTTTTTGCGAAATGTTGACGCTTTTCGAGTAAGATATCTCTTACACACATTACGACAGCTCTGTAAAGTTGTTCTTTGGAAGCCTCGGCGGGCGCGACGCCGAAATACCTTGAAAGTTTTCCCTTTACAAGGTCCTTTACTTCCTTTTCGGTAATAGCAGTTAAGCTCATTATATTCTCCTGTAACTTGTATAATTATTTAAGCATTTCAAGATACAGCGCCTCGTATTCCTTAGCCGATTTATTCCAGCTGAAATCCGAAATTGCCGCTCTGTATCTGATTTTTGCCCATTCTTCTTTATTTTTATAATCCTCAACGGCTTTTCTTATAACGTAAAGCATATCGTGCGCGTTATAATTCGCAAAAGTATAGCCGTTTTCAAGAGGCTTAATGCTGTCGTACAGTCCGCCCGTTTCCCTGACAATGGGTACGGTCGCGTAACGGCAGGCTATCATCTGTGAAAGTCCGCAAGGCTCCGATTTCGAAGGCATTAAGAAAATGTCCGAGCCCGAATAAATCTTTCTCGAAAGGTCGCCGTTGAACTGTATGTTCGCGCTCACCTTGTCGGGATACCTTCTCGCGAGATCGCGGAAGAAAGACTCGTACTGATAATCGCCCGTGCCGAGCACGACAAGCTGTATATCGTCCTGCAACGCCTCTTCGATAACGTTGGTCACAAGGTCGAGACCCTTATGAGAAACTAGGCGCGATATCATAGAGATAATAGGCGTGTCGGGCTTTACAGGCAAGTTAAGCATCTTCTGCAACTCTTCTTTGCAGACCGCTTTGCCGCTCATATCCTTCGCCGTGAAGTTTGCAAACAGATGGCTGTCAAGCTCGCAGTTGTAACCCTTGTCGTCGATGCCGTTCAAAATACCGCGGAGCTTGAAAGAGTTGTTGCGGATAATGGGATCGAGCCCGTGAGCAAAGTATGCGTCCTTGATTTCGTCCGCATATCTGGGGCTGACCGTCGAAAACCTTTCGCTGACCTCGATTGCACCCTTCATAAGGTTGATCGAGTTGTTGTACTCGACGAGGTACTGATACTTGCCGTAAATATCGAACAGCGACGAGAGAATGTCCAGCGAATACTGCCCCTGATATTCTATGTTGTGAATAGTGAAAAGGGAACGTATGAACTGGTATTCGGGTCTGAAACAATAGTTGGTTTTAAGATATATCGCCGCCAATGCCGCCTGCCAGTCGTGACAGTGCATAACTTCGGGATAGAAGTTTAAGAAAGGCATAATTTCAAGCACGGCGCGCGAGAAGAACGCAAACCTTTCGCCGTCGTCGAAATAGCCGTAGCAGCCGGGGCGCTTGAAGTAAAACTCATTATCGATAAAGTAGAAGATAACTCCGTCCTTTTCGTACGAGAATACGCCGCAGTACTGATTACGCCACGCAAGGTGAACGTACAGATTGCCGATATAAGTGAACTTATCCCTGTATTCCTTTTTAATATCCGAGTACAGAGGTATTACCACCCTCACGTCAAACTTGCCCGTCTTTGCAAGCGCGCACGACAGCGAGCCTATAACCTCGGCAAGTCCGCCCGTCTGAATAAAGGGCGTTGCTTCGGAAGCGACGAAAAGAATTTTCTTTTTGTCCTCCGCTTTAACCTCGGTTTTCTTTACGGGCTTAGCCGCCGTTTTTGCGGTAGCCTTTGCTGCGGGCTTTGCCGAAATTTTCGCGCCGCCCGTCTTTGCCGCAGTCTTTTTTGCCGTTATCTTAGTTGTTTCAGCCATAAATCCGTTCCCCCGTTCAGCCTTTTAAATGCGCGAGCCCTTATTGATGAAATAAGGCTTCTGTTCGCAGCCCGCAAGCGTCGTGCCGCTCGAAATCGACGTATCCTTGTCGCTTACGACGCAAGTAAGGTTGCAGTTCTCGCCGATAACGTTTTCGCTCATTATTATGCAGTTTTTAAGGTGCGTGCCCTTGCCTACTATAACGTTGCGGAAAAGTATGCAGTTTTCGACAGTGCCTTCGACAAGACAGCCGTCGTGGACGAGCGAGTTGGTAACCTTTGCGGTTGCCGTAATCTTTGCGGGAGGCGCGTCGTTAACCTTGGTATAGACGTCCCTTTCGCCGAAAATTTCCTGTCTTACGTTCTTATCGAGCAAGTCCATATTCGACTTGTAATAAGCCTGCAGGGAATCGATATTGCCGTAATAGCCGTCGAGCTTGTATCCGTAGATTTTGCCCGATTTGATTGCGGGAAGAATGATATCTTTCGAGAAGCTCGTAAGTCCTCTTGCAATAGCCGTCTGCAAAACGTTTAAAAGGTAGGTTGTGCGCGCCACGAATACGTTTACGTAGTGCTTTCTTACGCCCTTGCCCTTTGCGTTGATGTCGATAGACGTCACCTTGCCGTCCTTTTCGGTATCGAACAGTATGTATGCGGGAGCTTCGCCGCACTCGTGCTCGTGATATACCATCGTGATATCGGCGTTGTGCGCGATATGCTCTTCGATTACCTTGCTGTAATCGAGCTTGTAAACCGCGTCGCTGTCGGCAAGAACGACGAAGTCTTCCTTAGCCTTTTTGAGGAACGCCGTCGCGCCCTTTAACGCCTCTAATCTGTTCTTGTATAAAATTTCGCTCTCGTCGCTGTAAGGGGGCAACAGAATAAGTCCGCCCTCCTTTCTCGCCAGATCCCATTCCTTGCCGGAACCCAAGTGGTCCATAAGCGACTGATAGTTGTTTTTCGTGAGCATACCCACTGTGGTGATGCCCGAGTTTACCATATTGGAAAGGACGAAGTCCACAAGACGGTATCTGCCGCCGTAGGGAATCGAGCCCTTCGACCTTACTTTCGTAAGCTCCGCTGCGTTTTCGTCGTTAATGCTTGTAAAAATTACGCCTACAGTTGAAGCCATTTTCTTTTCCCCCTTAAACGTCCTTATCAACTATTTCGCCTGCGGCAACCTTTTTGCCGTCGGACACGGTTATACCCCTGCCGAGCACGGTTATGCCGCTGGTCTTACCCTCTACCTTGCAAGCCTCGGCTTTCACGTCGCCGACGACTGCGTTTTTGCCTATGCAAACGTCTTCGTCGATAATCGCATAGTTAACCTTTGCACCCGCCTTGACTACGGTTTTGCCCATAAGCACGCTGTCCTGTACTACCGCGCCCTTTTCGATTACGCAGTCGGTGCCTATTACCGAGTTGATAACGCTGCCTTCCACTTCGCAACCGTTGGCTATCATTGAATTGCAGACTTCGCCCGATACGTATGCGGGAGGAGCAAGCGGGCTACGCGAGTGAATTACTCTGTCGCTGTCCCTCAGCTCGAAGTTGGGAACCGTGCCGAGCAAATCCATATTCGCTTCTAAAAGCGAAGTAATCGTGCCTACGTCCTTCCAGTAACCTTCGAAACGGTAGGAATACATCTTCTCACCTGCATTGAGCATAGCGGGAAGCACGTTTTTACCGAAGTCTTTATCGGAGTTCGGGTCCTGCTCGTCCAGCTCGAGATATTTAAAGAGCTTTGACGCGGTGAAAATATAGATACCCATCGACGCAAGATCGCTCTTGGGCTGCTTGGGTTTTTCCTCGAATTCGTAAATGGTGCCGTCGGGGTTGGTGTTCAAAATACCGAACCTCGAAGCTTCCTTCATAGGAACTTTCATACACGCAATCGTGCAGTCCGCACCCGCCTCGATATGCGCGGCAAGCATCTTGTCGTAGTCCATTTTATAGATGTGGTCGCCCGACAAAATCAGAACGTATTCGGGATCGTACATCTTCATAAAGCGGATATTCTGGTAGATAGCGTTTGCCGTGCCCTTGTACCAGGACGTGTCCGTCTTAGCCTCGTAAGGCGAAAGGATATGTACGCCGCCGAACGTTCTGTCCAAATCCCAGGGCTGTCCGTTACCGACGTACTCGTTTAAAACGAGCGGCTGGTACTGCGTGAGCACGCCCACCGTATCGATACCCGAATTTATGCAGTTGGAGAGCGGAAAGTCGATTATTCTGTACTTGGCGCCGAACGAAACCGCAGGTTTTGCAATATTACTCGTCAAAGCGTACAGTCTGCTTCCCTGTCCGCCCGCAAGCAACATTGCGACACATTGTTTTTTTCTTAACATCTATAATTCCCCCCAGTTATTTATTTTCTTTTATTAAATAAAGACAAGCCAGTTTCGGAATATCTACGGTTAGCGAGTACTCCTTCCCGTGACTTTGCCGTCTTTTCGTTTTATAAATTCTCTTATTGAATTTTCCTCCGCCGCCGTACCTTGCAGCGTCGGAATTGAACGCAACCTTATACTTTCCCTCGTGCTGACCGAACGTGTAATTTTTCTGGTCGATGCCCGAAAAGTTTATTATTGCGCACAGGCAATTGCCCTTACTGTCGTATCTGTTGAAAACGAGCACGTTGTTTATGACGTCGTCGACCACCAGCCACTCGAACCCTTTCCAGTCTGTTTCGATTTCGTACAACGTCGTATGGCTCTTGTAAAAGACGTTCAGCGCCTTTACGTATACGCTCATCTGACGGTGCCTGTCGTATTCTTTTAAAAAAAACTCTATGCCCTCTTTATAATTCCACTCGGAAAACTGCGCGACCTCGTAGCCCATAAAATTGAGCTTTTTACCAGGATGCGCGTACATAAAGCCCAGAAGCGCGCGCTCGCCGGCAAACTTATCGTCGTACTCGCCAGGCATCTTGTTTACAATCGAGCCCTTTACGTGAACGACTTCGTCGTGCGATAACGGCAATACGTATCTCTCGTTCAATGAATATATCATTGAAAAGGTTATTTTTTGGTGATGATAATGGCGATAGAGCGGGTCCTGTCTGCAATAGAACAGCACGTCGTTCA
Source organism: uncultured Clostridia bacterium (assembly GCA_947174955.1). Classification (GTDB taxonomy): domain Bacteria; phylum Bacillota; class Clostridia; order Christensenellales; family Borkfalkiaceae; genus Coproplasma. The sequence continues at coordinate 7,600 of CAMWKX010000030.1, forward strand.
TCCAGCCCATATTCCACTTGTAACCGAAACCCAGTCCGCCGTATTCCACGGGAGTCGTAACGCCAGGATAAGCCGTAGATTCCTCGGCTATGGTTACCGCACCGTCAAAATTCTCTTTTATCTTGCGGTTGAATTTTCTTATGAATTCTATCGCTTGAAGATTGCGGTTGTCGCCGTACTCGTTGGGCGTCCACTCCCCCGCGTTCCTGTCGTAATCGAGATAGAGCATTGCCGCAACGGCGTCCACTCGCAGTCCGTCGATACCGAATATATCGAGGAAATACGCCGACGACGATAAAAGAAAACTGTCTACGCCGCCTCTTCCGAAATCGAATCTGCGCGTTCCCCAGCCTCTGTGCTCCATATTGTCCCACAAAGGGCACTCGTACAAGGGTTGTCCGTCGAACTCGTACAGAGCGAAATCGTCCTTGGGGAAATGCGCGGGAACCCAGTCTAAAAGCACGCGTATTCCGTTGTCGTGAAAGGCCTCAACAAGTTCCGCAAATTCCTCGGGCAAGCCCAGTCTTGCGGTTACGCTGTAATATCCCGTTACCTGATACCCCCACGAGCCGTCGTAGGGATATTCCGTGACCGGCATAAATTCTACGTGCGTGTAACCCATATTTTTTACGTATGGCACGAGCGTTTTGATAAGCTCTTTAAAGCTGTAGTATGAGCCGTCCTTATGCCGTTTCCACGACAGAAGATTTACTTCGTAAATGTTAACGGGGCGCTCGCCATCTTCGGGCGGAAGCCTTGTCGCCGGATTTAAAGCCTTATGTATGACCGAAGCCGTAGAATGTGGAAAATCCGAACGGAACGCGTAAGGATCGGCTTTGAAAAGCTTTCTTCCCTCGAATGTAGTGATACAGAATTTATATCTGTCGCCCTCGCGGGCGCTCACCTGCGCCTCGAAGCTTTCGCCGTCCGCGAGCTTTTCCATTATATCCGACTGCTCGTCCCAGCCGTTGAAATCACCAACAACGCTGACTTTAACCGCGTGCGGAGCCCATACACGGAAGACGTAACCGCTTCCGTTTTCGTGACAGCCGAAAAATTCGTAAGCGCGTATATCCTCACCGTTATGGAATAATTCCAGCTTTTCCCTCTCAGTCATACTATACCTTTACTATTTTATCATAGATAAATCGTCTTTTCAAGACCGAAAATGAAAAAAACGGCAAAAAATTAAAATTTTACCTATGCGTTTAATAAGCCGCGGAAACCGTGCCGCGGCTTACAAGGAAAAACTCTTTATTATTGATAATCCACAACGTTTATCCATCTGCGCAGGAATTCGTCCTCTTCTGGCTTTGCCTTGGTCAAACGCGATGCCGCAACTATGGGTATCCATTTCTGAACGTACTGCTTTGCCGTGTCGCTCTTTACGCAGTAAAGTTTAAGATATTTCTCCGCAAGCTGTTCCTTGCCTTCGAGGTAGAACATTAAATACGTTCTCGCAACGTCCGCCGAAGCGTTGCCCTGCGTTGCGTGCGCCCAGTCGATGATATAGGGCGTGCCGTCCTTGGTAATTATGATATTGCTCGGGTGGAAATCGCCGTGGCACAGATTGTAGTGCTTGGGAAGACTGTCTAAACGCGTATGCAGGTCGTAGCGCGTGGTCGCGTCGAGCTTTGCCTCGCTTATTCTGCCCTGCATTTTGTCCTTCAATTTATTGAGCATAGGCACGCGCTTGGAAAGTACCGTTCTCTGCAAACCGACGAAAAGTTCGAGGTATTCGTCCTCCTTTTCGGGATGCTTGCGCATAAGCTCGGAAAGCGTTTCGCCCTCGATATAGTCCATCACGATCGACCACTTACCGTCGACAACCTCGATTGATTTTATTTTGGGGATATTGAGGTCGGTTTCTTCCACTCTCGCCTGATTTAAAGCCTCGTTTAAAATGCCCGCCTTGGTGTACGTGTCGCCGAATACCTTAACGAACCCTTCCTCGGTCCTGAACAGCTCCTTGCCCAGATGTTCCTTTACAAATTGCTTTGTCGCCATAATTTTCTCCCTCCTTATTATTTGCCGTAGTACGCTTTAAGGTACATATCTTTGATTTCGCTCATCAACGGGTAGCGGGGATTTGCGCCCGTGCACTGGTCGTCGAACGCCTGCTCAACCATTTCGTCAAGACGGTCAAGGAAATCCTTCTCGTCAACGCCGTAGTCTTTAATCGTCTTTTTAATGCCGACCTTTTCCTTCAATTCGTCGATAGCCTTTATAAGGTTTTCAAGCTTTTCCTTATCGTCCTTGCCCTCGATACCGAGGTATTCGGCAACCTCCGCGTACTTACTCAAAGTCTTGGGGTGGTCGTACTGAGGGAACGTGCCCATCTTGGTAGGCACTTCCGCCGCGTTGAAACGCAGCACGTAGTCAATCATAAGAGCGTTGGCAACGCCGTGGGGCAGGTGATGGAAAGCGCCCAGCTTGTGCGCCATCGAGTGGCATACGCCGAGGAACGCGTTCGCAAACGCCATACCCGCCATCGTAGCCGCGTTAGCCATCTTTTCACGCGCGATATAGTCGTTCTGTCCGTTGTCGTATGCGCGGGGCAGATATTCGAATATCACCTTTAACGCCTGCTTTGCAAGTCCGTCCGTGTAGTCGGTTGCAAGCATCGAAGCTATTGCTTCGAGCGCGTGGGTCACCGCGTCGATACCCGAAGCCGCAGTTAAGCCCTTAGGAGCAGACATATGCAGGTCGGTATCGATAATCGCCATATCGGGAAGCAGTTCGTAGTCCGCAAGGGGATATTTAA